>JBJOKP010000129.1:0-6427 GCA_046046045.1 Pseudomonadota bacterium
GACTTGATGACGTCCTTGCTGCGGTCGGTGATCTGCATGAAGCCGTCGGCGTCGATGGTGGCCACGTCACCGGTGGGGAACCAGCCGCCGCGCAGCGGATTGCCGCCTTCGCCCTTGAAATAGCTGGAGATGATCCAGGGCCCGCGCACCAGCAGGTCGCCCGCGGCCTTGCCGTCCCAGGGCAGTTCCTGACCCTCGGGGTCGATGATCTTCATGTCCACCCCGAAGACCGCCCGGCCCTGCTTGCCCATGATGGCGAGCTGATCATCCAGCGGCAGACGACTCTGGTGCAGCTTGAGCGTGCCCACGGTGCCAACGGGCGACATCTCGGTCATGCCCCAGGCATGCAGCACCGTGACGTCGTACTGCTCCTTGAAGGTGCGGATCATGGCCGGCGGGCAGGCCGAGCCGCCGATCACCGTGCGGCGCATGGTGGCAAAGCTGCCCTTCACCGCGGCCGTGTGGTTGAGCAGGCCCAGCCAGACCGTGGGCACGCCGGCAGCCATGGTGACCTTCTCGCCCTCGATCAGCTCGTAGACCGACTTGCCGTCCAGCGCCGCGCCGGGGAAGACCAGCTTGGCCCCGGTCATGGCCGCCGCATAGGGCAGGCCCCAGGCGTTCACGTGGAACATGGGCACCACCGGCAGGATGGTGTCGCGCGCCGAGAGGCTGAGCGCATCGGGCATGGCCACGGCAAAGGTGTGCAGCAGCGTGGAGCGGTGGCTGTAGAGGGCGCCCTTGGGGTTGCCCGTGGTGCCGCTGGTATAGCAGAGCGCCGCGGCCCGGTTCTCGTCCAGGGCCGGCCAGTCGTAGCGGCTGGCTTCACCGCCGATCCAGGCCTCGTAGGCCACCAGGTTGGGGATGCCGGTGTCGGCCGGCAAGGCGCCTGCATCACACAGGGCCACCCAGGTCTTGACCGTGGTGCACTTGCTCCACACGGCCTTGACCACGGGCAGGAAGGTCATGTCGAAGCACAGCACCTGGTCTTCGGCATGGTTGGCGATCCAGGCCACCTGCTCGGGCAGCAGGCGCGGGTTGATGGTGTGGATGACCCGGCCGCTGCCGGCCACGCCGAAATAGAGCTCGAAGTGGCGATAGCCGTTCCAGGCCAGGGTGGCAACCCGGTCGCCCTGGGCCAGGCCCAGTCGCCCCAGGGCGTTGGCCACCTGGCGCGAGCGCCGGGCGGCATCCAGATAGGTGTAGCGGTGCAGGTCGCCCTCCACCCGGCGCGAGACGATCTCGGCCTCGGGGTGGTTCTTGGCGGCATGTTCGATCAGGCTCGAGATCAGCAGACCTTGGTCTTGCATCAGTCCCAGCATCGTCGTCTCCAGGGATCGGTCAGAAGGAAAGTCCGCAGGGCAGGCGACGGCGACCCAGGCCTGCGGCAGCAGCCTGTCTCCCGGTCGGCATCCAGTTCGGTCAGCCCGTGCGGTCATTGCCGGCGCGCCTGTCGTGGCGCGCCGGTGCGGCCGACAATCCTGCCATGAACTCACCCTTCGATCTCCCCGGGGCCACCCTGGCGGATGCTGATCCATCGCAGACCGGAATGCGGGCAGGTGCCAGCACCGAAGCCTTCTGGCAGCGGCCCGGACGTTTCGAGGCCCTGGGCGCGCCCTTCGTGCGGGCCGTGCCGACCGAACCCCTGCCCGAGCCGCGCTGGGTGATCCGCAACACCGCCCTGGCCGAAGACCTGGGCCTAGCCGACTGGCTGGCCGGCGATGCCGCCCGCCTGCGCCTGGCCGGTCATCCGGCGTCGGACGGCCGCCTGCCGCTGGCCTCGGCCTATTCCGGCCACCAGTTCGGTGTCTGGGCCGGGCAGCTCGGGGACGGCCGGGCCCATCTGCTGGGCGAGGTGATCGGCCGCCAGGGTCCGATGGAGCTGCAGCTCAAGGGTGCCGGCCACACGCCCTACTCCCGCATGGGCGACGGCCGGGCGGTGCTGCGCTCCTCCATCCGCGAATACCTCTGCTCCGAGGCCATGGCCGGCCTGGGCATCCCCACCACCCGGGCCCTGGCCCTGCTGGCCTCGGACCTGCCGGTGCGGCGCGAGCGGGTCGAGACCGCTGCCGTCGTCACCCGGGTGGCGCCCAGCTTCCTGCGCTTCGGCCATTTCGAGCACTACACCCACACGGCGCGCAACCCGGCCGCCCTGCAGACCCTCCTGCGCTGGACGCTGCGCGAGCTCTACCCTGACCTGCAGGAGGCTCCCCAGCCCGCCCTGGCCCTGCTGGCCGAGGTGGCGCGTCGCAGCGCCGACCTGATGGTGGACTGGATGGGCGTGGGCTTCTGCCACGGCGTGATGAACAGCGACAACATGTCCATCCTGGGTCTGACGCTGGACTACGGCCCCTACGGCTTCCTGGACGGCTACGACCCGGGCCACATCTGCAACCACTCCGACCACCAGGGCCGCTACGCCTTCGCCCGCCAGCCGCAGGTGACCTTCTGGAACCTGCATGCCCTGGTGCACGGCCTGCTGCCGGCCGTGGCGGTGGACCTGGGGCGCGACCCGGCCGACCTCACCGACGCCGAGGATGACCCGGTGCAGGCCGCGGCGCTGGACGCCATCGAGGTCTATCGCGAGCGCTTCACCACCGGCATGCGCGCCCGCCTCTGCGCCAAGCTGGGCCTCAGCCAGTCAGTCGCCACGGCCGAGGCCGACGAGGAGCTGGCCAATGACTGGCTCAAGCTGCTGGCTGCCGAACGGGTCGATCACGCCCAGGCCTGGCGGCGCCTGTGCGCCGTGCCGGCCCTGCCCGCGGCCGGATCACAGGGGAGCGCAGCCGACCAGGCCCTGCGCGATCTCTTCATCGACCAGGCGGCGCTGTCTGCCTGGCTGGCCCGCTGGCGCACGCGCCTGGCCGCCGAAGCCAGCCTCGACGCTCCGCGGCAGGCGGCCATGCAGCGGATCAACCCGCTCTACATCCTGCGCAATCACCTGGCCGAGATCGCCATCCAGCGCGCCGAGGCGGGCGACTACGCCGAGGTGCAGCGCCTGGCCGATCTGCTGACCCGCCCCTACGACGCCCAGCCCGGCGCCGAAACCTATGCCGCCCTGGCGCCCGACTGGGCGTCCAGCCTGTCCATCTCCTGCTCGTCCTGAGCCGCCGCCATGACCACGCCGCCCCGCAAGCCCACGCTGGCATCCCAGGCCCCCAATCCGGCCACCGACTATCCGGTCCACAAGCCCGAGGCCGAATGGCGCGCCCAGCTGGATGCCACCCAGTTCGCCGTCACCCGCAAGGCCGCCACCGAGCGGGCCTTCAGCGGTAAGTACTGGGACCATTTCAAGGACGGCCGCTATCTCTGCGTCTGCTGCGGCAAGCCGCTGTTTGACAGCGACACCAAGTTTGACGCCGGCTGCGGCTGGCCCAGCTTCTGGGCCGAGCGCGAGGAGGCCGGCATCGAACGCATCATGGACACCAGCCACGGCATGGTGCGGGTGGAGATCCGCTGCAGCCATTGCGGCGCCCACCTGGGCCATGTCTTCGACGACGGCCCGGCCCCCACGGGCGAGCGGTATTGCATCAATTCCGCCTCGATACACTTCGCGCCCGATCCGGATGCTCCGGGCTGATCGCTGGATCGGCCATCCGGCCGACGTCCGAGACCCTGAGGCCTGCCTGGCCGTGCCGCGCCCGACATGAAGCTGCTCCTCGATTTCCTGCCCATCGTCCTGTTCTTCGCCGCCTTCAACGCGGCCGAGAAACATGCCGAGGCCGCCGCCCGCCTGGCCACCGACTGGTTCGGCTTCATGGTCTCGGGCGGCGTGGTCGGCCCCAAGGAGGCGCCGGTGCTGCTGGCCACCGTGGTCGTCATCGTCGCCACCCTGGCCCAGGTGCTGTTCCTCAAGCTGCGCGGCCGCAAGGTGGACACCATGCTCTGGGTCAGCCTGGTGCTGGTCACCGTGCTGGGCGGCGCCACCATCTGGTTCCACAGCGAGACCTTCATCAAGTGGAAGCCCACCGTGCTGTACTGGGTGATGGGCTCGGCCTTCCTGCTCGGGCCGGTGGTGGCGGGCAAGAACATCCTCAAGATGCTGCTGGGTGAACAGCTGAGCCTGCCCGAGCCGGTGTGGAAGCGCCTGAACTGGGCCTGGGTGGGCTTCTTCGCCTGCATGGGCGTGCTCAATCTCTACGTGGCCTTCAACTATGAGACGTCGACCTGGGTGAACTTCAAGCTCTTCGGTGGCATGGGCCTCATGCTGGCCTTCACCATCGCCCAGGGCCTCTACCTGAGCCCCTATCTGCAGCAGGCCGAGGCTGCCACCGACGGCCAGCCGCGCCCGGTGGCGGGCGACCCGCCACCGCGGGCCTGACCGCCTTGCCGTGGCCTGCAGTCTGTCCACTGGCTGTCATGACACCGTCCGCCCCGAACGCCCTTGCCCCCACCGCCAGCGAGCTTGAAGCCCTGCTGCGCGAGCACTTCCAGCCCCATGCGCTGGAGGTCATCGACGATAGCGCCGCCCATGCCGGGCATGCCGGCGCGGCCTCTGGCGGCGGGCATTACAGAGTGCACATGCGCAGCGCCAGGCTGGCCGGGCTGGGCCGTCTGGCCCAACATCGCCTTGTGTATGATGCCCTTGGACCGTCCATGGGTACCCGCATCCACGCGTTGGCCCTGGACCTCGGCGCCTGAGGCCCATCGGCACGGACGCCAGCCCGGCCGCCCCTGGCCCCCATCCGGACAGGTGGACGGCCGATCGAGCTGACGTCATCCCTGCTGGTGTCCGCCGCCGTCGCGATCTCCAACCAGCCCCTCCGCTTCTCCTTTTCTCTTCCTGTCCCACGGATGGATGGCGGGCCGCAGCGCCTGCGCCGTTGCCCCTGTCCGCAAGAAAGCCCAGTCGCCCCATGAAGACCTTCAAGCTGTCCCTGACCACGCTGGCCCTGGCCGCCCTGCTGCCCGTGGTTGCCCAGGCCCAGAACATCGCCATCGTCAACGGCAAGCCCGTGCCCAAGGCACGTTTCGATCAGCTCATGGGCCAGATCGAGAAGCAGGGCCAGCAGCCCCGCACGCCCGAGCTCGAGAAGCAGGTGCGCGACGAACTCGTGCTGCGCGAGATCTTCATGCAGGAAGCCGAGAAGCGCGGCCTGGCCGGCAACGAGGACTACAAGGCGCAGATGGAACTGGCCCGCCAGGGCCTGCTGATCCGCGAGCTCTTCAGCGACTACTCCAAGAAGAACCCGGTGACCGAGGCCGACATGCAGGCCGAATACGACAAGGTCAAGGCCAGCCAGTCGGAGAAGGAATACCACGCCCGCCACATCCTGGTGGAGAAGGAAGACGACGCCAAGGGCCTGATCGACAAGCTCAAGGGCGGCGCCAAGTTCGAGGACCTGGCCAAGGAAAACTCCAAGGACACCGGTTCGGCCCAGAACGGCGGCGACCTGGACTGGTCGGCCCCGGCCAACTACGTGCCCGAGTTCTCGCAGGCCATGGTCAAGCTCCAGAAGGGCAAGTTCACCGACGTGCCGGTGAAGAGCCAGTTTGGCTGGCACATCATCCTGCTGGAAGATGTCCGTGAAGCCCAGTTCCCGCCGCTCAGCGAGGTCAAGACCCAGCTTCAGCAAAGCCTGTCGCAGCAGAAGCTGGCCAAGTTCCGCGAAGAGCTCAAGGCCAAGGCCAAGACCGACTACAAGTGGAACTGAGCCGGGACTGAACGCCCCCGCGGCCGGCACCGGCCGCCACTCGGTCATCAAGAAGCGCCCGCCCGACGGGCGCTTTTTCTTTGCCCGTCAGGCCATGGTGACTCAGCCCGCGGGCCGCACAGCCAGCCAGGCCGTGAGCAGGCCGATCAGCACCGGCTGGTGCAGCATGTAGTAGCTGAGTGGTCGGCGCCCCAGCCAGGCCAGGCCGCGCAAGATCGGGGTGAGCGAAGAGAACGGGGCCAGCGGGCCGGCAGGGCCGCCGCGATCGGCCAGCCTGGCTCCGACGCCAAGACCTGGCCCTGCGCGCCTGGCCCAGGCCAAGCCGGCCTGGCTGCCGATCAGCATGGCGCCCAACCAGGGCAGCAGGGGCACGTAGTCCTCGGTGATGGGCTTGTGGGTCACCAGGCCGACCCAGTTGGTCCAGCGGCTGTCGAAGAAGGCATGGCCGCCGCTCCAGGGCAGGAGCAGGCAGACAGCGGACAGCAGGAGCACCAGCGCCAGCGGAAGACGCCACCCTGCCAGCAGGCGCACCAGCAGCAGCATCACGGCCATGCCGTGCAGCACGCCAAAGCTGATCCAGCTGCGCGGGAACATCCACCAGGAGCCGGCAGACACCAGCAGGGCGCAGGCCAGCACCCGCCACCAGCGCGAGAAGAAGTGCGCCCAGCCCAGCCCGGCGGCTTCGGCCAAACCCTGGCCAGCGCCGGCGCAGAAGAGGAAGAGGCTGACGATGGCGGTGCGCTGGCCGGTCCAGAACAGGTCGCGGTAGAAGTCCT
>JBJOKP010000130.1:0-6405 GCA_046046045.1 Pseudomonadota bacterium
CCGGTTCGAGTCCGGCCGAAGGCACCACCCCCTCTCGATGCCTCGTCATCTGTCCCCGCAGGTGGCGAGGCGTTTTTCTGCCGGGTCCGGCCACGCACCACAGTGGTCTGCACATCGGCCCGGACCTCGGCCATCGATCCAGCCCGCCCATGCCCCAGCTCCCTCCCGTCACCAAGGCGCTGATGCTGATCTGCACCGCCATCTTCTGCGTGCAGTCGCTGCTGCGTGGCTGGCTCGAATACCTCTTCGCCCTCCATCCCATAGCTTCAGGGGCCTTCTACCCCTGGCAGGTCATCACCTACGCCTTCCTGCACGGCGGCATGGGCCACCTGTTCTTCAACATGCTGGGCCTGTGGATGTTCGGCGCCGAGATGGAACAGATCTGGGGCCGCAAGCGCTACATGCAGTTCCTGGCCGCCGGTGCCCTGGCCGGTGCGGTGCTGCAGATGCTCATCGGCCTGGTGGCCCCGATCGGCATGACGCTGGGCGCCTCGGGTGCCATCTACGCCCTGCTGCTGGGCTACGCCATGATGTTTCCGGACCGGATCATCATGCCGCTCTTCCCGCCCATCCCCATGAAGGCGAAATACGCCGTCATCGTCTTCGGCGTGATGGCGCTTTTCCTGGGCATGACGGGTGGTGGCGGCATTGCCCACTTCGCCCACCTGGGCGGCATGCTGGGCGGCTGGCTGATGCTGCGCTTCTGGCGCGGCCAGGCACCGTTCTCGCGCCGGCGCTTCTGACCGCGCCGGCCTACACCAGTAAATAGCCCCGGCCTTGCGGGGCACTCCGACGCGGCGCATCCTCTGACCACGCGGCGGCCATCTCAGCGGCCGCGGTCTGCTGGAGGGTTGGTCATGCCCGCATCGATGCCCCTGTCCGCTGCGCCGTCCGAGCTGCCGCCAGGCAGGCCGATGGCCGCCAGCCCGGCGCCCGGACGCTTGCTGGCCACCGGCCTGCTCGTGCTGCTGAGCGCCTGCCAGAGCCTGCCGACACCCGGCGCAACGCAGGCGGAAGAACCTGCCGCCAGCCCAGCCACCAGCATCGACGAAGCCAGCCTGGCCGCCCTGCAGCGCGCCAGCGACGCCACAGTCGGCCTGCTCGTGCGGGCGGTCGACGATGCCCGCTCGGCCAGCACCCTGGGCAGCCATCGCCTGGGTTCGGGCGTGGTGATAGGCGCGGACGGCCTGGTGCTCACCATCGGCTACCTCATCCTCGAGGCCCAGGAGATCTGGATCGAGCTGGACGACGGCCGGCGCCTGCCGGCCCGGACCGTGGCCTATGACCAGGCGACCGGCTTTGGCCTGGTGCAGTCCCTGGCGCCGCTGGGCATCGCGCCGGTGCCGCTGGGCAGCAGCGCGGCGGTCAGCCGGGAGGAACCGCTGCTCTTCGTCAGCGGCGGGCGGGTGGGTGTATCAGGCGTGCTGAGCGAGGCCCACCTGGCCGCGCGCCGCGCCTTCGCCGGCTACTGGGAGTACCACATCGACCAGGCCCTCTTCACCGCTCCGGCCCGCCAGGACCACAGCGGCGCCGGTCTCTTCAACCAGCGCGGCGAGCTGCTGGGCATAGGTTCCCTGGTGGTGGCTGATGTGGCGGCCGACGGGGCGGCAGACAGCGGCCCCGCCGGTGGCACCCATCGCCCGGGCAACATGTTCGTGCCGGTCGACCTGCTCAAGCCCGTGCTGTCCGAGATGCGCACCCTGGGCAGCACCCGGGCCAGCCGGCGCGCCTGGCTGGGCGTGAACTGCGTGGAGCGCGACGGCCGCCTGGTGGTGGTGCGGGTGAACGAGGACGGCCCGGCCGAACGCGCCGGCCTGCGCCCGGGCGACCAGATCCTGAACCTGGACGGCCGGCCGGTGCATGACCTGGCCGAGTTCTACCGCCGCCTCTGGAACGAAGGCCCGCCGGCGCGCCGGGTGACGCTGGAGATCCGCCGCGAGGCCGGCAACACCCAGCGCCTGGAGCTGCAGAGCACCGACCGCCTGACCACGCTCAAGCGCCCGGACGCGATCTGAATCGTCGAGCCGGAGGGGCCGGCACCGGGCCGGCCTCAGCCGGTGGCCGTGAGGCCATCCCGAAGTTCGGGGTAGCGTAGCCGCACCCGCAGTTCGCGCCCCAGGCGATCGGCCACCAGGCGGCGCGATTCACTCATGAAGCTCAGGCTCATCGCTCCCAGCACCTGGGTGGCCTCGGCCCGGCTCAGGCGCGGCGGACGGGGCAGGCCGTGCAGATCGGCCACCAGGTCGAAGTAGTCGCCCATGCGCAGCTCGCTGCGGTCGCACACATGCACCACCCGCTGCGGCCGGCCGCGCCAGAGGGCGGCGATGCAGGCGCGCGCCAGGTCATCGGCCTGGATGTGGTTGGTATAGACATCGTCCTCGGCGCGCAGCACCGGCGTGCCACGGCGCACCCGCTCGCGCGGGTCACCGCCCGGCCGGTCCAGCGCATAGATGCCCGGAATGCGCAGCAGGCTGATCACGCTACCGTGGGCGAGGCCGAAGCGGCGCAACCGGCGCTCGGCGTCCACCCGGCGCCAGGCCCGTTCATTGGCCGGGGCGACGTTGCGGGTCTCGTCGAAGCGGGCACCACCGGCATCGCCGTACACACCGGTGGTGCTGCCGTAGACGATGTGCTGCGGCGCGGCCCCGCGGCCCAGCAGGTCCAGCAGCCAGCGGGTGCGGCGGTCCTGCCGGCCCTGGCCGGGCGGCGGTGCCAGGTGAAGCACACGCTGCGCCAGTCCGGCCAGGCGGGCCGGCGCGCTGCGGCGCCAGGCGGAGGTGCCCTCTGGCGGCTGCGGGCCGGAGGGCCGGTCCAGGCTGCCCACCAGCGGCGTCACGCCCTGTCCGCGGAAGTGCGCGACGCGCTCGGGCGAAGAGGTGAGCACCCGCACCGTCATGCGGGTGCCGAGCTGGGTGAGCACGCGCCCACCCACGTCGCCACAGCCGATGACCAGCAGGCGCGGGCGGCGGAAGCGCGCCGTCAAGGCCAGGCTGGGCGAGGCTGCCACAGTGCGGCGGGCACAATCGCGCCCGCCGCGGCGCTGCCGGGCGAGTGAGGACAGAGATTTCAAGGACGAGGCCATGACGTTACGCGTGACGGTGCAACCTGCCGAACGCTCTTTCGAGGTCGGTCGGGACGAGGCCATTCTGGCGGCTGCCCTGCGCCAGGGCATCGGCCTGCCCTATGGCTGCAAGGACGGCGCCTGCGGCTCCTGCAAGAGCCGGCTGCTGGACGGCCGGGTGATCCATGGCGTGCACCAGGCCAAGGCCCTGAGCGAGGCCGAAGAGGCCGCCGGCCTCATCCTCACCTGCTGCGCCACGCCGCAGACCGATTGTGTGATGGAGTCGCGCCAGGTCACGGCGGTCGGTCAGTTCAGCATCCAGAAGATGCCGGTGCGGGTGAGCGCGCTGGACCAGGTGGCCCCCGACGTGATGGTCATGCAGCTGCAGCTGCCGGCCAACGTGAGCTTCCGCTACCACGCCGGGCAATACATCGAGTTCCTGCTGCGTGACGGCAGCCGCCGCAGCTATTCCATGGCCAGCGCCTGGCGCGAGGGCATGACCAGCCTCGAGCTGCATCTGCGCCACCTGCCCGGCGGCCTGTTCACCGACCAGGTGTTCAGCACCATGAAGGTGAAGGACATCCTGCGGGTCGAAGGCCCGTACGGCAGCTTCTTCCTGCGCGAGGACAGCGCCAAGCCCATCGTGCTGCTGGCCTCGGGCACAGGCTTCGCGCCCATCCAGGCCCTGGTCGAGCACATGCGCGCGGCCGGCATCCAGCGTCCGACCCGGCTCTACTGGGGCTGCCGGCGCGGCAGCGATCTCTACCGCCATGCCTGGGCCGAGCAGGCCGCCGCCGAACTGCCCTGGCTGGACTACATCCCGGTGCTGTCGGAACCCCAGCCCGAGGACGCCTGGACGGGCCGCACCGGCTTCGTCCACCAGGCCGTGCTGTCCGACCTGCCCGACCTCTCCGGCCACCAGGTCTATGCCTGCGGCGCCCCGGTGATGGTGGAGGCGGCGCGGCGCGATTTCAGCGCCAGCGCCGGCCTGCCGGCCGAGGAGTTCTACGCCGATTCCTTCGTGAGCGAGGCAGACAAGCACTGACACCGCGCGGGCGCCAGGCCCGGCGCCTGGCGAGCGTGACGCCTGGAAAAGCGGCGCCAGAAAACAAGAAGGGCTCGCAGTGCGAGCCCTTCTTGCGAACCGTCCGGAGAGTCGATCAGGCAGCAGCCGGAGCAGCGAGCGCCTTGATGCGGGCGCTCAGGCGGCTCTTGAGGCGAGCGGCCTTGTTCTTGTGGAAGATGCCCTTGTCGGCGATCGAGTCGATCACGCTCTGGGCAGACACGAAGGTGGCGGCAGCCTGGGCCTTGTCGCCGGTCGCGGCAGCCTTCAGCACGCCCTTGACGGCGGTGCGGAACTGCGAACGCAGGGCGGTGTTGGCGGCGTTCAGCTTGACGTCTTGACGCGCGCGCTTGCGGCCCGAGGCGATACGGACCGTTTTCTTCTTGGCTTTGGAAGCGGTAGCCATGGCAGTGGAGTTCCGGACGGTGGAAAGCCCGCGAGTGTAGCACGCAGCAGCCCGATTGCCAGCCCCATCGTGGTCGCTGGAGAGATTGCGGCACCCGGGCGGGCCGGATAATCCGCCGCCCCTCGCCCCTGCTGTGCACCCCCGCCCGGCACCTCTTCCCTTCCTGCATGTCCCTGCTCCGCTCGGCCTCGACGGTTTCCCTGCTCACGCTCGCCTCCCGCATCACCGGCCTGGTGCGTGAACAGCTGGTGGCCGCGGCCTTTGGCGCCGGAGCGGTGACCGATGCCTTCCAGGTCGCCTTCCGCATTCCCAACCTGCTGCGCCGGCTGTTTGCCGAGGGTGCGTTTTCGCAGGCCTTCGTGCCCATCCTGGCCGCCAGCCGCACCCAGCAGGGCGACGCGGCCACCCGCAGCCTGATCGACGCCGTGGGCTCGGTGCTGCTGGCCGTGCTGCTGCTCACCTCGGTGCTGGGCGTGCTGGCCGCGCCGGCCCTGGTCTGGCTGATGGCCGCCGGCCTGCCGGCGCGTGGCGCCGAGCTGGCCACCACCATGACGCGGCTGATGTTTCCCTACATCCTCTGCATGTCGCTGGTGGCGCTGTCGGCCGGGGTGCTCAATACCTGGAAGCGCTTCGCCGTGCCGGCCGCCACGCCGGTGCTGCTGAACATGGCGGTCATCCTGGCCGCCTGGCTGGGCGTGCCGCTGTTCGAGCGCCAGGGCATCGAGCCGGTCTACGCCCTGGCCACGGGCGTGATGGCGGGCGGAGTGCTGCAGCTGCTCATCCAGATCCCGGCCCTGCACCGCCTGCAGCTGCTGCCGCGCCTGCAACTGGCCCCCGCCGCCCTGGCCGCAGCCTGGCGGCACGAGGGCGTGCGGCGCATCCTGCGCCAGATGGCGCCGGCCCTGCTGGGGGTGTCGGTGGCCCAGCTCTCCCTGCTGATCAACACCCAGATCGGCTCCCACCTGGCCACTGGCTCGGTCTCCTGGCTCACCTATGCCGACCGGCTGATGGAGTTCCCTACCGCCCTGCTGGGCGTGGCCCTGGGCGTGGTGCTGCTGCCCCAGCTTTCGTCCGCCCATGCCGCGGGCGACACGGCGGCCTATTCCCGCCTGCTGGACTGGGGCCTGCGCCTGGTGCTGCTGCTGGCCCTGCCCTGCGGCGTGGCCCTGCTGGTGTTTGCCGCGCCGCTGCTGACGGTGGTCTTCCACTATGGCCGCTTCAGCGCCGGCGACGTGGCCCAGACCGCCCTGGCCCTGTCGGGCTATGGCGTGGGCCTCATTGGCCTGATCGGCGTGAAGGTGCTGGCACCGGGCTACTACGCCAGCCTGGACATCCGCACGCCGGTGCGCATCGCCATCGGCGTGCTGCTGCTGACCCAGGCCCTCAACCTGGTCTTCGTGCCCTGGATCGCCCATGCCGGCCTGGCCCTGTCCATCGGCCTGGCCGCCCTGGTGAACGCGAGCTGGCTGCTGCACGGCCTGAAGCGGCGCGGCAGCTACCAGCCCCTGGCCGGATGGCGCGGCTTCATCCTGCGCGTGGTGGTGGCCAGCGGCGTGATGGCGGGCGGCCTGCTGCTGGCGGCCCGCCAGATCGACTGGATCGCCCTGCAGCGCCAGGCCGGCCTGCGCGCCCTGCTGATGGCCGCCGTGCTGGCCGCCGCGGCCGGCCTCTACTTCGGCAGCCTGAAGCTGATGGGCGTGCAGCTGCGGCAGTTCGCCGGCCGACAGGGGGCCGAGGCCGCACGGCGCGGGCCCGCCGCCTAAACTCGCTGGCATGGACTGGACGGCGCCTTCCCCGCTCGACTACTTCGCGGCCCTGGTGGCCGACGAAGCCGGTTTTGCGCTGACCGAAGCCGCCATCGCCATCGCCCAGGAC
>JBJOKP010000131.1:0-6394 GCA_046046045.1 Pseudomonadota bacterium
CGGCGGTGTTCATGCGGGGTTCCGTGGTGGAGGGATGAGGGGGATGACAGAGGTAAGTTGGTGCAGGGCGAGGCTGGGCTGGGCCAGGCTCACCGACAGCACGTCAGGCGGCCGGCGGCGCAGCGTCCAGCACCTCGGGCCCGACGAGAAAGGGATTGAGGATCTGCACGCTGTCGATCTGCAGGCCGTGCTGCAGGTCTTCCGTCAGCAGGTAGCGACAGCCCATGTGCTGAGCGGCAGCCACCATCAGGGCATCCCAGTAGTTCAGCCCATAGCGGCTTTCGACCGCCCACGCGGTCTCCACCGTGTCGTGGTCGATCTGCCAGGGCGCCCATTCCTGGAGGCGCCGTACCTCGGCACGTGCATCGCCTGCGGAGATGGCGCCCTGGAAGCGCTTGCGTGCATTGGCGTAGAACTCGTTGATCACCTGTGTGGAAATCCGCCCCAACCGCTTCGACCAACACGCCGCCAGCCAGGCCTGGGCGACAGCCCGCTTGTCTGGATAGGCATCGTCGATCGCGTACAGAAGCACGTTGGTGTCCACGAACACGGCCATCCCGAGCGGCCGGGCGCCGTTGTCGGCCGGGCGTGCCGTCGTCATGGGCGCGGACGGCTGCGGTCGTACATCTCGTCGTCGGTGAGGTACGGACCGCTGGAGCTGCCAAGGCTGCGGAACCTCAGCGCCTCATGCATGGCGCGTTCGTAGCTGTCGTTGCGCCGCATCTTTTCAGCCAGCATCTCGCCCACGAGCCGCGAGACGCTGGTGTTGCGGCGCGCCGCTTCCAACCGTGCCCATTCGGCCACATGGTCTTCCATCGTGACGGTGACGTTCTTCATGATCGATCACTGAGTTCGTGCAACACGATTCTCGTGTTACACGAAAATCGTGTCAACGCTTCAGCCGCATTTCCGCCGCCTGCGCATGGGCCTGCAGGCCTTCGCCGTACGCCAGCTCGGCGGCGACGCGGCCGAGGGTCTGCGCACCAGACTCGCTCACCTCGATCAGGCTGCTGCGCTTCTGGAAGTCGTAGACGCCCAGCGGCGAGCTGAATCGGGCCGTGCCTGCGGTGGGCAGCACGTGGTTGGGACCGGCGCAGTAGTCGCCCAGGCTCTCGCTGGTGTAGGCGCCCAGGAAGATGGCGCCGGCGTGTTTCAGCAGCGGCTCCCAGCGGTGCGGCTCGGCGCTGGACACCTCGAGGTGCTCGGGCGCGATGTGATTGCTGATGGCGCAGGCTTCTTCCATCGACGCGGTCTGGATCAGCGCGCCGCGGCCTTCCAGACTGGCGCGGATCACGTCCTTGCGCGGCATGGCATCGATGAGGCGCTCGATCTCGGCCTTCACCCGTTCGATGTAGGCGGCGTCCGGGCACAGCAGGATGCTCTGTGCCAGCTCGTCGTGTTCGGCCTTGCTGAACAGGTCCATGGCCACCCAGTCCGGCCGGGTCGTGCCGTCGGCCAGCACCAGGATCTCGCTGGGCCCGGCAATCATGTCGATGCCCACCTGGCCGAAGACGCGGCGCTTGGCGCTGGCCACATAGGCATTGCCCGGGCCGGTGATCTTGTCCACGCCCGGCACGGTGGCGGTCCCGTAGGCCAGCGCGGCCACGGCCTGGGCACCGCCGATGGTGAAGGCACGGCTCACGCCGGCCACGTGGGCGGCGGCCAGCACGAGCGGGTTCTTCTCACCCCGCGAGTCCTTGGACGAGCCGTCCCTGCGGGCCGGCGTGGGCACCACCATGATGATCTCGCCGACGCCCGCCACATGGGCCGGGATGGCGTTCATCAGCACGCTGGACGGATAAGCCGCCTTGCCGCCGGGCACGTAGATGCCCACGCGGTCCAGCGGCGTCACCTTCTGGCCCAGCAGGCTGCCGTCCTCGTCGCGGTAGCTCCAGCTGCGCCCGCAGGCCTCCAGCTGGCGCTCGTGGTAGCTGCGCACCCGGGCGGCGGCGGACTGCAGGGCGCTGCGCTGGGCCGGCGTGATGGCCTCGAAGGCGGCGGCCAGCTCGGCCTTGCCCAGCTCCAGGTCAGCCACGCTGGCGGCACTGACGCCGTCGAAGCGGGCGGTGTATTCCAGCACCGCGGCGTCGCCACGGGCCTGCACATCGGCCAGGATGTCGGCCACGCGCTGCTCGATGGCGGCGTCGGTGTCGGCCGACCAGCTGCGCAGGCGGGCGAAGCGGGCCTCGAAATCGGCTGCGGCGGTGTTCAGGACGGGGATGTTCACTTGGCTCATGGCAACCCGGCAGAAGGAGGATTCAGGCGCAATAGGCGCAATGTCAGAGGCAGGTTCAGGCCATGACAGCCCGCGCCGCCACGGCTGCGGCAAAGGCGTCGATGAGCGGGCGCAGCGCCTCGCGCTTGAGCTTCAGCGCCGCCTGGTTCACCACCAGGCGCGAGCTGATCTGCATGAAGGGCTCGACCTCGCGCAGCCTGTTGGCCGAGAGCGTCTTGCCGGTCGAGACCAGGTCGACGATGGCATCGGCCAGGCCGGTGAGCGGCGCCAGCTCCATCGAGCCGTAGAGCTTGATGAGGTCCACGTGCACGCCCTTGTCGGCGAAGTGCTGGCGGGCGATGGCGGTGTATTTGGTCGCCACGCGGATACGCGAACCCTGGCGCACGGCACCGTCGTAGTCGAAGTCCTCGCGCACCGCCACGCTCATGCGGCACCTGGCGATCTGCAGGTCCAGGGGCTGGAACAGGCCCTCGCCGCCATGTTCGATCAGCACGTCGCGGCCGGCCACGCCCAGATCGGCGCCGCCATGCTGCACATAGGTGGGCACGTCGGTGGCGCGCACCAGCACCACCCGCACATCGGGCCGGTTGGTGTTGAGGATGAGCTTGCGGGTCTTCTCCGGATCCTCGGCCACGGCGATGCCGGCGGCCTCCAGCAGGGGCAGGGTCTCTTCGAAGATGCGGCCCTTGGAGAGGGCGAGGGTGATGGTCATGGCTGGCAGCGCCTCGTCGTCACGGATGAGTTACTTGATGCGCTCGATGTCGGCGCCCAGGGCGGCCAGCTTGGCCTCCATGCGGTCGTAGCCCCGGTCGAGGTGGTAAATGCGCTCCACCCGCGTCTCGCCCTCGGCCACCAGGCCGGCGATCACCAGGCTGGCCGAGGCGCGCAGGTCGGTGGCCATGACGGTGGCGCCCGACAGCGTGGGAATGCCCTCGACGATGGCGGTATGCCCATCCACGGCGATGTGGGCGCCCAGGCGCACCAGCTCGTTCACGTGCATGAAGCGGTTCTCGAAGATGGTCTCGGTGACCCGCGACGTGCCCTCGGCGATGCAGTTGAGCGCCATGAACTGGGCCTGCATGTCGGTCGGGAAGGCCGGGTATTCGCTGGTGCGGAAGCTCACGCCGCGCGGCCGGCCCTCGGCCTGCACGCGGATGGCGTCGCCCGCCACCTCGATCCGGGCGCCGGCCTCGCGCAGCTTGTCCAGCACGGCGTCCAGATGGTCGGCACGGGCGCCGCGCAGGGTGACGTCACCGCCCGCTGCCACGGTGGCGCAGAGGAAGGTGCCGGTCTCGATGCGGTCGGCGATCACGCGGTGCGGCGCCTTGGGCGCGTGCAGCGCTTCCACGCCCTGGATGCGCATGCGGCTCGTGCCCTGGCCCTCGATCTGCGCGCCCATGGCGATCAGCAGCTCGGCCAGGTCCACCACCTCGGGCTCCTGCGCGGCGTTCTCCAGCACGGTCTCGCCCTCGGCCAGGGCGGCGGCCATGAGCAGGTTCTCGGTGCCGGTCACCGTGATCATGTCGGTGGTGATGCGCGCGCCGCGCAGGCGCGGCCGGCCATCGGCCCCGATGGGCGCCTTGGCGACGATGTAGCCGTGTTCGACCACGATCTCCGCACCCATGGCCTGCAGTCCCTTGATGTGCTGGTCCACCGGCCGTGAGCCGATGGCGCAGCCGCCCGGCAGCGAGACCTTGGCCCGGCCGTGACGCGCCACCAGCGGGCCCAGCACCAGGATGGAGGCGCGCATGGTCTTCACCAGCTCGTAGGGCGCCTCGGGGTTGGCGAGCGGGCCGGCGTCCAGCACCAGCTCACCCGCGGCCTCGAAGCGGCGGTCGTCGATGGCCACGCCCATGTTGCGCAGCAGCTTGAGCGTGGTCGACACATCCTGCAGGCGCGGAATGTTGTGCAGGGCCAGCGGCTCGCCCAGCAGCAGGGCGGCGCAGAGCTCGGGCAGGGCGGCGTTCTTGGCCCCGGCGATGGTGACCTCGCCCTGGAGGCGGCGGCCGCCGCGGATCAGCAGTTTGTCCATGCGTGTGCTCGGAAAGAGGTCAGGAGAGGTTCAGCGGCCAGTGGCCGTCAGGGCCGGATCGGGGGCTGTCGGGACGGCTCGTCAGACGCTGACCAGCCGCTGGTGACCGGGAGGAGGCCCTGCGCCACACCAGCCCGGTGCGATCACGGCGGCCCGTCCTGCACCGCAAGGTGATCCACGACGCCCGCCGGCGGTGCGTGGCGCCAGGCTCAGGGCCGGCGCGGTGCGGGGCGGTCGGACATCGCCGGACCGGAGGAGGAGGTCTCAGGCGCTGGCGGTCTGGCCGGCCTGCGCCGCCCATTCCGCCGGCGTGAGCGTCTTCATCGACAGGGCGTGGATCTCCTCGCGCATGCGCTCGCCCAGCACGGCATAGACCGCCTGGTGGCGACGCACCCGCGGCTGGCCCTCGAAGCGCGCCGAGACGATGGTGGCGAAGAAATGTCGGCCGTCGCCCTCCACCTGCAGATGCTCGCAGGGCATGCCCGCGGCGATGAGGGACTGAACGTACTGGGGGGTGGGGTCGGCCATGATGGGTGAAATTGTACCGAGGGCCATCCCGGAGCCCGGAGCCCGGCCTGCCGCCCGACGGTGGCGTCGGCGCAGCTCTTGCAAGGCAGCCCGCCATGCCGGCACGCGATGTCCGGCAGGCAAGGAGCTTCCCAGCATGGCCAGCAAGATCCCGCCCGGCGTCGGTCCGCGTTTCCCGCAGGTGGTGCTGCTCTTCGGCGCCACCGGCGACCTGGCGCGGCGCAAGCTGCTGCCCGGCCTCTTCCATCTCACCAGCGCGGGCTTCATCCCGGGCTACCGCATCATCGGCGTGTCGTTGGACGACATCGACGCCGCCGCCTTCCGCCAGATCGCCCGCAGCGCGCTGGACGAGTTCTTCGCCCGCAAGCTCAAGCACGAGGCCTGGGAGGCCTTTGCCGCCAGCCTGGACTACGTGCCGCTCTCCGCCGGCCCGGCCGCCCTGGCCGCCGCCGTGGCCCAGGCCGAGGCCAGCTTCGGCGGGGCCGAATGCCGCCGCCTGCACTACCTGAGCGTGCCACCCAGCGCGGCCCTGCCCGCGGTGCGCCTGCTGGGCGAGGCCGGGCTGGTCGAGCGCTCGCGCATCGTGATGGAGAAACCCTTCGGCACCGACCTGGCCAGCGCCGTGAGCCTCAACGCCCACCTGCACGAAGTCTTCGCCGAGGAGCAGATCTTCCGCATCGACCACTTCCTGGGCAAGGAACCGGCGCAGAACATCCTCGCCTTCCGCTTCGCCAACGGCCTGTTCGAGCCGATCTGGAACCGCATGTTCATCGACCATGTGCAGATCGACGTGCCCGAGACCCTGGGCCTGGGCAAGCGCAGCGGCTTCTACGAGCAGACCGGTGCCTACCGCGACATGGTGGTCACCCACCTGTTCCAGATCCTCGCCTTCATGGCCATGGAACCGCCCACCTCGCTGGAGCCGCAGCCCATCAGCGAGGAGAAGAACAAGGTCTTCCGCAGCATGCTGCCCATCGAACCCGGCAACGTGGTGCGCGGCCAGTACGCCGGCTACCGTGACGAGCCGGGCGTGGATGCGCAGAGCGAGACCGAGACCTTCATCGCCATGAAGTGCTACATCGACAACTGGCGCTGGGCCGGCGTGCCCTTCTTCCTGCGCACCGGCAAGCGCCTGGCCGAGGGCCAGCGCATCATCAGCATCGCCTTCCGCGAGCCGCCCAAGAGCATGTTCCCGGCCGGCTCGGGCGTGGGCGCGCAGGGGCCCGACCACCTCACCTTCGACCTGGCCGACGCCAGCAAGATGTCCTTGAGCTTCTACGGCAAGCGCCCCGGCCCGGGCATGCGGCTGGACAAGCTCAGCATGCAGTTCGCCATGCACGACACCGGCCTGGTCGGCGAGGTGCTGGAGGCCTACGAGCGCCTCATCCTGGACGCCATGCGCGGCGACCGCACCCTCTTCACCACCGCCGAAGGCATCGAGCGCCTGTGGGAAGTCTCGGCCCACCTGCTCGACGCCCCGCCCCCGGTGCGGCTCTACCAGCCCGGCTCCTGGGGCCCCAAGTCCATCCACCAGCTCATCGCCCCCCACGCCTGGCGCCTGCCCTTCGAGCGCACCTGGCGCTCGCCCAATCAGGAGG
>JBJOKP010000132.1:0-6365 GCA_046046045.1 Pseudomonadota bacterium
TGGCTTCAGGGCGCTTGAATGATGCCATCAAGCCTGTGCCGCCCTGGCCGCGCCCGCCGCTCCTACAGTGGCCCCATGGTCAGGCGCAAAGGCGCCCGGCCGCCACGGAGACAAGCACCATGATCGAGCTGAGAAAGTCCTGCCAGCGCGGCTATGCCGACCACGGCTGGCTCAAGAGCCAGCACAGCTTTTCCTTCGCCGACTATCACGACCCGGCCCGCATGGGCTTTGGCAACCTGCGCGTCATCAACGAGGACCAGGTGGCCGCCGGCAAGGGTTTCGGCACCCATGGCCACCGCGACATGGAGATCGTCAGCGTGGTGCTTGCGGGTGAACTGGCCCACCGCGACAACATGGGCAATGGCACGGCCATCCGCCCGGGCGAGGTGCAGCGCATGAGCGCCGGCCGCGGCGTGCTGCACAGCGAGTTCAACCACGCCGCCGACGCCACGACGCACTTCCTGCAGATCTGGGTGCTGCCCGACCGCCAGGGCGCCACCCCGGGTTATGCCCAGCAGGCCTTCGACCCGGCCGAGCAGCGCGGCCGCCTGCGCCTGGCCGTGGCCCCCGCGGCCGAGGCCGGGGCCGGCGGCGCCCTGAGCTGGAATGCCGACGCCCGCCTGCACCTGGGCCGCTTCGGCACGGCCGGCGAGACCGCCCGCCTGGCCATCGCCCCCGGCCGCAAGGCCTATGTGCACCTGGCCCAGGGCCGCCTGGTGGTCAACGGCCAGACGCTGCAGGCCGGCGATGCCCTGGCGATGAGCGAGGAGCGCGAGGTTGAGATTCAGGGTGTGGATGGGTCTCAGGATGAAGACGAGGCCCTGGTGCTGGTCTTCGACCTCGCCCCCTGACCCTTGCGCTCCGGCCTGGCCTGGCCCGGCGTCGGCCGCACGCCACGGCCGCCAGCCTCCGGGTAGGCCCGGACCCCGGTCCCCTGGCTGAAACCGGCAATTTCCACGAGCGTGGTCCCGGACGGGCGCCACCGCAGGCGCCCGCCCATACAACGTCATTCAGCGCAGGACCTTACTCATGGACATGCAAGCCCTCCAGAACTTTCTCAGCACCACGGTCACCGAACTGGCCATCAAGATCCTGGCGGCCATCGCCTTCTGGATCATCGGCCGCTGGCTGATCGGTCGCGTGGTGGCGGTGATGCAGGCGGCGATGAACCGCAATGCGGTCGACGCCACCCTCACCAAATACGTCGGCAGCATTGTTGCCATCGCCCTCAACATCACCCTGGTGCTGGGCATCCTGGGCTATTTCGGCATCCAGACCACCAGCTTTGCGGCCATGCTGGCCGGCGCGGGTGTGGCCATCGGCGCGGCCTGGAGCGGCATGCTGGGCAACTTTGCGGCCGGTGCCTTCATGCTGGTGCTGCGGCCCTTCAAGGTGGGCGACTTCGTCTCCATCGGAGGCATCACCGGCACCATCCACGAGCTGGGCCTGTTCGGCACCACCCTGATCACGCCCGACAACGTGCTGACGGTGGTGGGCAACGGCAAGGTCTTCGGCGACGTGGTCTACAACTACTCGGCCCTGCCGGTGCGGCGGGTGGAGCGCACGGCCTAGCTGGCCGGCGGCGTGGACCCGCTGGACGCCATCGCCCGCTTCAAGGCCGAACTGGCCAAGATGCCCAACGTGGCGACCAGCCCGGCCCCCGAGGTCAACCTGCTGGACATGACCGTGCTGGGCCTGGTGATCGCCGTGCGGTCCTACACCCACACCTCGACCTACTGGCAGGTCTACTTCGCCACCAACGAGATGATGGTGCGGGTGGGGCAGGAAGCCGGCTGGCCGGCGCCCACGCCGACCCAGCGCAACGTCTGAGCGCCCCCAGGGCCGGGCTGCGCCCCGCCCGCCCCCCGTGGGGGTCAAGGAAACTTGGGGCGGCCCGGCGTTTCCTTGTGAGGCGGGCGCCCGGACGCGCCGCTGCGTAGTCCCCCGCAGGGCCTGCCGGTCGGGCGGGGCTACATTGGCCCGCATGGACTTCCTGCTGCGTGCCCTCTCCGTCCTGCCGCTGGCTGACTGGCTGGCCCTGGCCCTCTTCTTCGCCGGCTGGACCGGTTACGTGCACTTCGCCCGCCTGGGCGCCAGCGGCCGACCCTCGGTGCTGCAGACCACCAACCTGATCCGCCGCGAGTGGATGCTGCAGGCCGCCCTGCGCGACGTGCGCGTGGTCGACGGCGTGGTGCTGCAGAACCTCTCCAGCAGCCCGAGCTTCTTCGCCTCGACCACCATCTTCATCATCGGCGGCCTGGTGGCGGCCCTGGGCGCCAGCGAGAAGACCAGCGAGCTGGTGCACGAGATCCCCTTTGCCGCGCGCACCTCGGCCCTGGTCTTCGACCTCAAGCTGCTGCTGCTGGCGGGCGTGTTCGTGCATGCCTTCTTCCGCTTCACCTGGGCGATGCGGCAATACACCTTTGGGGCGCTGCTCATCGGCGCGGCCCCGCCGCCCGAACACTTCCAGGCCGACGAGGCCGCCCGCCAGCGTTTTGCCGACCGCGCCGGCAAGGTCATGGGCCTGGCCGCCGAGACCTTCAACGACGGCCTGCGCGCGGTCTACATGAGCTTCGCCGCCGTGCTCTGGTTCGTCTCGCCCCTGGCCCTGGTCCTGGGCACGGCGAGCGTGGTGTGGGTGCTCTACCGCCGCGAGTTCCATTCCGAATTGCTGGCGGTGCTCAACGAGGATGCGGGCGAGGTGCCCTGAGCAGAGGAGTGCCGCTTGCGCGGCACTCCGGATCGGGTCGTGACCTCCGAATTGCAGGGGCGGCCTGACTCGAAACTCAACTCAACTGAATGGCTTGGCGAGACATCTTTCCGAAAGATTGTCTCGTTCCCCCGCGACCAAGGGGCAGTTGATGCAATCTCGGCTCCCAGAATAAATACACACGCGTCAAGGGTCGTCAGTCCGGTTTTTGTTGCGTGTCCAAGATTGATCAACATTCAGTGGGTACATCAAGTGAAATCTCTCATCAAAACGCTAAGTGCAGTTTCCTTGGCGCTTGCCGCCCTGCTGCCTTCAATAGCCTCCGCACAGGTCAACACCGCGCCGATCCAATTTGATCAGTCCTTCGGTGGTGGATCCGGCTCTTTGATGCTTCATGGTCAAATCAATGGTTATGATAAAAATCAGGATGGCTACGTCAGCACCTTTGAGGCGGACTCCATCTCTTTTTCCTATGATGGTATGTTTGAAAATGGAATGACGGGCGGCTTGGTTCAGCTCATGGGGGATGTCACTATATTAAGAAGCGGGCCTGTCATGGGTTTCAATGAGTTTTATTCGATGAATGGGGGTGGATTTTCTCATTTTGACTTTGGATTTTATGATATAAATTTGAATGTAAACGAAATTAATAACCCGGCTTATTCCTTTGCCAATTTTAGTTTCGGTATGATGGGGCCTGGCGCCATCTTCGACTATCGTTTTAATGATCTGCGCATCTTCGGGTCATCAATGGATACGGGCGAATCATTGGATCTGACTGCATTTGCGAACGGACCCATGAAGTTTTCTCAGCAAACTTTGCTTCCTTCCATACCTTCAATTACCGGTGCTGTTCCTGAGCCCGAAACCTACGGCATGATGCTCGCCGGCCTGGGTGTGCTGAGTGCGCTGGCACGCCGCCGCAAGCCGCAGCAAGGCGCCCTGCGAGATTGAAGGTTGATCGCCTGCAGGCGGCTCGTGTCGTCGACCGGCTTTCGTGGCTCGATTCCTAGATGCTGCACGGGTGCGAGTCCCGCTTCGAATTGATGGCGGTGTCCAATGAGGATGTAGGCGGGGCGTCCGCCCCTTCCTTGAGGCCGTGCCTCAGCAGGACTCGACCGCCGAGGAGCCTTTCCACCATGTGCCGCAACATCCGCACCCTCTTCAACTTCGAGCCGCCGGTGACGGAGCTCGAGATCCGTGATGCCTCGCTGCAGTTCGTGCGCAAGCTGAGCGGCTTCCACGTGCCCTCGCAGGCCAACGCCGCGGCGTTCGACCGGGCGGTGGAGGAGGTGGCCGTGGTGGTGCGGCGCCTGATGGGTGAGCTGGTGACCCATGCGCCGCCGCGGGATCGCGAGGAGGTGGCGGCCCGGGCCCGGGCCGAATCGCTGCGGCGCTTTGGCGGGCCGGGGGCCGGGGCGGGTCCAGAGCAGTCCGGCACTGCATGACGCCGACGCAACACCTCCACACCCATGACCGGTTCAGCCCGGCCGAGGTGCTGGCGCTGTATCCCTGGACCGACGCGGCCCAGGCCCTGAGCCTGCCGGGGCTGCTGGCGGCACGGGTGGCGGTGGCGCCCGGGCGGGCCGCCATCGAGGCGGTGGATGAAGACGGCCGCACCGAGGTCTGGACCTATGCCCATCTGGCCTGCGCGGCGGAGCGGCTGGCCGCCCTGCTGGCTGCACGCGGACTGCAGGCGGGCGAACGCCTGGCCGTGGTCTCGCGCAACCATGTCAGCACGGTGGTGGCCCTGCTGGCCGTGGCGCGGCTGGGCGCGGTGCTGGTGCCACTCAATCCTGACCTGCTGCCGGCTGAACTCGGCTGGGTGCTGGGCCATTGCGCCCCGGCCGGCGTGTTGTGCGAGCCGGAGCTGCGCGAGAAGGTGGCCGCGGCACTGGAACTGGCCTCGTCCGAGCCGGGCTGGCTGTCGCCCTGGCTGTGGCTGAACCAGCCTCAGCCATTGACGGCCCTGGCGGGCAACGATGGACTCGCTGCGCCGCCAGGTGTCGAGCGGGTACTGCCGCGCCGCATCGAGGACGCGGAACTGACGGCAGAGTGCCCGGCCGCGCCGCTGCCGAATGGGCTGGCCGAGGCCACGGTCGTCTTCATCTACACCTCGGGCACGACGGGTTTTCCCAAGGGCGTGATGCATGCGCAGCGCACCGTCGTGCGGGCTGGCGAGGGGTTTGTCGCCCGCATGCATCTGCAGCCGCATGAACGCATGGCCTGCCTGCTGCCGCTCTTCCACATCAACGCCCTGTTCTATTCCCTGGCCGGGGCGCTGGCGGCCGGCGCCACGCTGCTGCTGCTGCCGCGCTTTTCGGCCTCGGGCTTCTGGGCCGACATGGCGCGGCTGCGCGCCACCCAGGTCAACACCATCGCCGCGGTGACCGGCATCCTGATGCGGCGGCCGCGCAGCGAGTTCGTGCCCAGCCACGGCCTGCTCAAGGTCTACGGCGCCCCGCTGAATGACGAGACCCAGCGCGTCTTCCGCGAGGAATTCGGCGTGCCCCAGCTCATCGAGGGCTATGGCATGAGCGAGATCCCCGGCGCGCTCAACAACCCCTATGCCGGGCCGCAGCGCCCGGGCAGCATGGGCACGCCCTCCACCCACCCCGACCCGGCCATCCGCCTGGCCGAACTGGCCATCGTGGACGAAGCCGGCCAGCCCCTGCCTGACGGCCAGACCGGCGAGCTGGTGGTGCGCACCCCGCTGCTGATGCAGGGCTATTACCGCGATCCGGCGCAGACCGCGGCCAGCCTGCTGCCGGGTGGCTGGTTCCTCACCGGCGACCTGGCGCGGCGCGACGGCGAGGGCTATTACTGGTTCGTGGCGCGCAAGAAGGACATCCTGCGCCGGCGTGGCGAGAACATCTCGGGCGCCGAGATCGACCGCGTGCTGGAGAGCCATCCCCAGGTGCAGCAGGCCGCGGCCATCGCCGTGCCGGCCGCCCTGGGCGAGGACGAGATCCTGGCCGCCATACTGCCCCGCCCCGGGCTGACGGCGGCCGAACAGGCCGGGCTCATCCCCGCGCTGGCGGCCTGGTGCGAGGCCCACCTCGCCGCCCTCAAGCGGCCGCGCTACCTGGTGATCGTGGAGGCCCTGCCGCAGACGCCCACCCACCGCGTGGCCAAGTTCAGGCTGCGCGAACGCAGCACCGAGCTGCAGGCGCAGGCGATCGACCTGAGCGCGATCCCGGCGGCCTGAGCGGGGCGGCGCCGGCTTGGCGGCGCGACTCCTAGCATGTGTTGCGGTGCAGCAACCAACCGCTGCAGCCGCCTGATCTGCCCCTGCAAACCAAGTCGCACTGTGGCGGACTTTCGTGCCGAAACAGCCGGGTGAGGGGATAGGCAGGCCGTGCAGGACTGCATGGCAATTTGCCGGATATTCCCGGCCAAATTCCATTTGCGGTTCCGCATGGTGGTTTGATGATGCCGGCTTCAGAAAAGCTCACCTCTGGCTTAATCGAGCGCAAGAATACCGCGGCCCAACTCATAATTTCGTCGGTCGTGACATCTCAGCCGGCCCCTCAATTGCTTGGCCTGTATTTGCTAGAGTTAACCATAACGAATCCAGGTTAAGGCGGCTGCGCCGTTCAGGGTGTGATTTTTTCCTTTCGGGGAGAAGTCTGCCTGACGCTGTCCGGCGACTCCC
>JBJOKP010000133.1:0-6354 GCA_046046045.1 Pseudomonadota bacterium
GTTGTATTCGCTGGTCAGGCGGGCGATGGGCGTGGCCTGCTTCAGGTCCACCGGCGGCTTGCCGGTGATGAGGCCGCCCAGCATCACGGCGCCCATCACCATCACGGAGTTCGGGTCGCCCTTGGCGGCGTTGACGAACTGGGCCAGGCCGATGGCACCGGCCGCGCCGCCCTTGTTCTCGTACTGCACGGCGCTGGCCAGGCCGGCGTCCTGCAGGGCCTTGCCCAGGGCGCGGCCGGTGCTGTCCCAGCCACCGCCGGGGTTGGCCGGGATCATCATCTTGAGGTTGGCGGCGGCGCGGGCCGTCAGCGGAAGGCTGCCAGCCAGGGCCAGCGCGCCCAGGGACTTGAGGAAGGTGTCGCGACGCATGGATGTCTCCGCGTGGTGGGGTGGTGAGGACAGAATGCATGGTGCTCGATCTGGCTGTCGATCGGCTGTCCATCGGCTCGGGGAAAACACCGGGAAGGTGCATGGCATCCCCAACCAGTGCTTGTTGGGTGCAGCCCGTGCACCGGCTCGGTCGCTCCTCCATCCCATCGCCCCATGAAGCTGCTGCTCGTCGAGGACAACACCGCCATGCAGGCCGCGCTGCAGCGTGCCTTCGAACGCAGCGGCATGCAGGTGGTGGCCTGCGGAGACGGTGCCCGGGCGCTGGACCGCTGGCGTGCCAGCCTGCCCGACGTGGTGGTGCTGGACCTCAGCCTGCCAGGGCTGGACGGGCTGGAGATCCTGGCGCGGGCCCGTGCCGAGGGGCTGGATGCGCCGGTGCTCATCCTCACCGCCCGCAGCGCCGTGGGCGACCGGGTGCTGGGCCTCAACACCGGGGCGGACGACTACCTGGCCAAGCCCTTCGAGCTCGATGAACTCGAGGCCCGGGTGCGCGCCCTGGTGCGGCGCCGCCTGCCGGCCGCCAGCCTGCAGACGCCCGAGTTCTGCGGCCTGCGGGTGGATGCCGAGAGCGGCGCCATCTGCATGCGCGGCCAGCCGCTGGAACTGGCGCCGCGCGAGGCGGCCCTGCTGCGCGCCCTGCTGCAGCGGCCCGGCCAGGCGGTGGCCAAGGAGCGCCTCTTCGAGCTGGTGTTTCCGGGCGAAGCCGAGGTCTCGACCGAGGCCATCGAGGTGGTGGCCTACCGCCTGCGCAAGCGCCTGGCGCAGACCGAGGCCCGCCTCGTCACCCTGCGCGGCCTGGGCTATCTGCTGGCACCACCCGCGCCCGAGGCGCCAGCGGCATGAACCCGCGAGGGCGCGGTGACGCCGTCTGGCGGCAGCGGGTCCGTGGCCTGTCGATGCGAGCCCGCCTGCTGCTGGGCGTGCTGCTGCCGGTGGGCCTGCTGGTGGTGATCAACACGGCCAGCCTCTACCGCGAGGCCTTACGGGCTGCCGACCTGGCCTACGACCGCACCCTGCTGGCCTCGGCCAAGAGCATCGGCGAAGTGCTGGAGGTGGCCGACCTGGGTGCCGGGCCGGTGCTGCGGGCCAACGTGCCCTATGCGGCGTTGGAAGCCTTCGAGGCCGACAACCGCAGCCGCATGTATTTCAAGGTCAGCGGCTTTGCCGGCGAGATGGTCTCGGGCTTCGATGACCTGCCGGCCTGGCGCGGCCACATCCCCATGAAGCCGCCCTATGCGGCCCTGGTGGATTTCTACGATGACGAATATCGCGGCGAGCCGGTGCGGGTGGCCGTGCTGCTGCAGCCGGTGGCCGGCCAGGCCGGCCACGGCATGGCCACGGTGCAGGTGGCCGAGACCCTGGAGCTGCGCCAGACCCTGGCGCGCCAGATGTTGTGGGCCACCGTCTGGCGCCAGCTGCTGCTGCTGGCAGTGATCAGCGCCGTGGTCTCCTGGGTGGTGCAGCGCGCCACCCGACCGGTGCGTGAACTGAGCGGCGAGATCGAGGCCCGCGCTGCGGAAGACCTGAGTCCGCTGGCGGTGGCGCGTGCGCCGCGCGAGTTGCAGCCCCTGGTCATTGCCACCAACGACGTCATGGCCCGACTGGCGGCCCTGCTGGCAAGGCAGAAGCGCTTCGTGCGCGACGCCTCGCACCAACTGCGCACCCCGCTGGCCGTCATCAAAACCCAGGTGCAGACCGCCCAGCGCGGCCACCAGCCGCCCGAGCAGGCCCTGGCCGAGGTGGGTCGCACGGTGGACGGCGCCATCCGCCTGGCCAACCAGATGCTGGCGCTGGCCAAGCTGGACCAGGCCGGCCAGGCGCAGCCGCCCGCCCCCATGGATCTGGCCGCCCTGGTGCGCGAGCTGGCGCTGGAGATGGCGCCGCTGTTTGCCGAGAAGGCGCTGGAATTCGAGCTGCACGCCGACACGCCCGTGTGGCTGGACTCCCAGGCCTGGCTGTGGCGCGAACTCGCCCGCAACCTGCTGCACAACGCCTGGCGGGCCTGCCCGGTGGGCGGTGCGCTGCAGGTGGTGGTGGGAGAGGAGGTGCCCGCTGACCCGGCCACGAGCGACGCCGGAACCGGCAAGTTGGTCTGCCTGGCCATCCGCGACAGCGGGCCGGGCCTGGACCCGGCCGTGCGCGCCCATCTCTTCGAGCCCTTCCGCAGCGGTCCGGGCTCAGGGGGCAGCGGCCTGGGCCTGCACCTCTGCCACGAGATCGCCGGCCGGCTGGGTGCCGAGCTGGCGCTGGATGATCGGCAGGAAGACGGCCAGATCCGAGGCCTGGACGCCTGGGTGCGCCTGCGTGGCCAGCCGCCCGGCTGAGGCTGTCGGCCGCGGGTGGTGCTGCAGCTCCTAGGGCCGCCGACGACCCAGACGATCTGCCGGCAGGTTCAGAGCCCGGTCCAGCGCCGCGGGCTGGCGGCCTGGATGCCGGCCAGCTGCAGCACCCGCTCCACGCCTTCGTCGACCAGTTCGTCGATGCTTTGCGGCCGGTGATAGAAGGCCGGCAGGGGCGGGAAGATGATGCCGCCCATCTCGGTCACGGCCGTCATGTTGCGCAGGTGGGCAAGATTGAAGGGCGTCTCGCGCACCAGCAGCAGCAGGCGGCGGCGTTCCTTGAGGGTGACGTCGGCCGCCCGCGTGAGCAGGTTGTCGCCAAAACCATGGGCCACGGCGGCCAGGGTCTTCATCGAGCAGGGCGCGATGACCATGGCGTCCGTCGTGAAGCTGCCGCTGGCGATGCAGGCGCCCACGTCACCGGGCGCATGGGCCTCGTCGGCCAGGGCCTCCAGGGCCTGGCGGTCCAGTCCCAGCTCGTGGTGCACGTTGAGGATGCCGGCCGGCGTGGCCACCAGATGGGTCTGCACGCCCAGGGCCCGGGCCCGCTGCAGCAGGCGCACGCCGTAGATGGCGCCGCTGGCGCCGGTGATGCCCAGGATCAGGCGCGGACGCTCGCCGGCCGGCCCGGCAGCCGGGCTCACGCCTGCAGCATCTGCTGCAGTTCGCCGCTCTGGTACATCTCCATCATGATGTCCGAGCCACCGACGAACTCACCCTTCACGTAGAGCTGGGGGATGGTGGGCCAGTTGGCGTAGTCCTTGATGCCCTGGCGGATGGCGTCGTTCTCCAGCACGTTGACCGTCTTCAGCTCGGAGACGCCGCAGGCCTTGAGGATCTGCACCGCCCGGCCTGAGAAGCCGCACTGCGGGAACTGGGCCGTGCCCTTCATGAAAAGCACGACGGCGTGGTTCTTGACGAGGTCGTCGATCTGCTGGTGAACGGGATTCATGGTGACGGGAGTCTGGGGGTTCGTGGGACGGCGCGGCTTGCCCGGTTCATGGCGCCTGAAGGGCGCGCAGGGCCACACGGCGCCGTGCAAGACCGCAAGCTTAGCGGCTTGGCCGCAGCCCCGCCGGCCAAGGCCCAAGTTCGGGGCGGGCTGGGGGCCGGCTCCGAGCGAACTCACAAGGAAACGCCGGGCCGCCCCAAGTTTCCTTGACCCCCACGGGGGGCGGGCGGGGCGCAGCCCGGCCCTGGGGGCGCTCAGTAGGTGTAGCTGAAGCCCAGCTGCAGCACCGGCGAGAGGCGCAGGTCGCGCAGGGTGGCGTCCAGCGCCTGCTGGCCCAGCCGCACGGCCGAGCGCGGGCTGGTGGCCAGCATGCCGAGGTCGGCGCTCAGCCCCCAGGCGGAGGGATGGCTGCTGGGTCCGCTCAGGCCATGGCTGCTGTAGCCCAGGCCCAGGTAGGGCAGGGTCTGCACCCCGTCGGCGGCGGCCAGGCGCTCCAGGCTGCTGCCATAACCGAGCAGGCCGGCGCTGCCATTGCGCAGGTTGCGACCCAGGTCCACCACCCCGCCGGTGGCGCGCAGGCCGCTGCGCTGCCCCAGCAGCACGTAGGAACCCAGCAGGGCGGTCTGGCCGGGCAGCAGGCGATTGCCGGCCGCGTCGGTGGCGGCGCGCAAGGCCGTGGTGGTCGTCAGTGCGGCGCGACCGCTGACGCTTGTGACATTGCCGTCTCCGGCGCCCTCTGGCAGGGCCAGTCCGCCCGAGCCCCAGGTGTCGGCCCGCAGGCTCCACGCTACGCCCAGGCGCACGCTGTCCGCGCCCATGGCCCACTGGCTGGCCCGCTCGCTCAGGCGCTCACCCAGGCGGGTGCTGCGCTGGCCGCGTTCCAGGCTGAGGCCGGCATCGGCGTTGCTTGAACTGGTGGAATTGGGGGCGCTGTTGGCGGTGGCCCCCAGCGAGTAGTCGGTGCCGGCCCAGGCCGGGCTGCCGACCATCAGGGTGGTGGCCAGCGTGGCAATCAGCGCCATGGCCGGATCCGGCCCATGGGCAGGCCGCAGCAGGGCCCAGGGTGACCGGAGCAAGCGGGTCGGCAGCGGCCCGGTGCGGTGGCTGGTTTGCGGATACCTGGGGGTCGGGGCCATCACATGTCCTTCAGTCTTGGGGCTGCGGTACGGACGGGAATGCTAGTCCTGCGCCTCGGCCGTAAGTGGCAAGTCAGGGCCCGCTGTGGGGCTGGAAACAACGTTCCGACCCCGCAAAGCGGCGTTAATTTGGTCACAAATTGCATCACCGGCCGTGACCGGCGCGCAGCAGGGGCGGTGGGCAGGTGAAGACCCATGTCCAGCCTGGAGGGCAGGCCAGCGACCTGGACCTAGCCGGCAAGCAGGGCCAGCCCAACGCCGAGGGCTCAGCCCGGGCCAGTGCCGCCCGCGGCGACCCGACGGGCGCCGGTGCAGCGTTGGTTGCCGGCCAGGTCGGCTCGGTGGCTGATGGCTTCCCAGAGCGAGTTGCCGGCGCCGTCGGTGGCCTGGCGGAACAGGTCGGCCACCGGCCCGGCCTGGTCATGACCATGTTCCAGCAGCAGCCAGCCGCCCGGGAGCAGCCACTTCGGTGCGCCTTCGATCAGGGCCCGCAGGTCGGCCAGCCCGGCCTCACCGGCCACCAGGGCCTGGTGGGGTTCATGCCGCAGGGCGGGCAGATGGGGGTCGTCCGGCCGGATGTAGGGCGGGTTGGAAACTGCCAGATCCAGGGCGCGGGCCGGGCCGCCGGCCAGCGCCTGCCACCAGTGGCCGGCCAGCCAGTGCACCGGCAGGCCCAGGCGCTCGCCGTTGGCGCGTGCCACGGCCAGGGCGTCCAGGCTGCGGTCGATGGCGATGACCTCGGCGGGTCGGGCCCTTGCGGCTGTTGGGCGGGATGTGGCCAGCCAGTGCGCCAGGGCCAGGGCGATGGCGCCGCTGCCGGTGCCCAGGTCGGCCAGTCGCAGCGGCTCATCCTCATGATGCTGCGCCAGCAGGCCGGGCAGCAGCTCGATGGCCCAGTCGACCAGGGTTTCGGTGTCCGGCCGCGGGTCCAGCACCCGGGCGTCGACCTCCAGCCAGAGGCCGTGGAATTCGCGGCCGCCGCGCAGATAGGCCAGCGGCTCGCCGGCCAGGCGGCGGCGCAGCCAGTCCGGCCAGCGCGCCGCGGCCTCGGCCGGCAGGGCCTGGTCGTCCTGGCTGATGAGGCGGGCGCGCGACCAGCCGCTCAGGGCTTCCAGCAGCCACTGGGCCTCCTGGCGGTCCAGCCCGGCGGCCCGCGCCTGGGTCAGGGCGATGGCCGGGGTCAGGGGCGTCGTCACGGCCGGGGTGGCCGGGCCGGGCGAGCCGGGCGGGCCGGGTGGGTGGCCCGCCGGCGCAGCGCCATCCTGGCCGGCCGGGCTCACGCCGCCCCCAGCCGCTGTTCCAGCTCGGCCAGGGCCTCGGCGGCGCTGGCGGCCTGCAGGGCGGTGATCACTTCGTCCAGTTCACCCTCCATCACGGCGCCCAGCTTGTAGAGCGTGAGGTTGATGCGGTGGTCGGTCAGGCGGCCCTGCGGGAAGTTGTAGGTGCGGATACGGTCCGAGCGGTCGCCCGTGCCCACTAGGCTCTTGCGCGTGGCGGCCTCGGCCGCGGCGCGGGCGCTGCGCTCGCGGTCGCGGAT
>JBJOKP010000134.1:0-6337 GCA_046046045.1 Pseudomonadota bacterium
GACGGTGCGCAGCGTGGCCATCCAGGAGGGGCAGGCGGTGGCCCGCGGCCAGCTGCTGTTCAGCTTCGATGACCGGGCCGACCGCGCCAACCTCGACCGCGCCCGGGCCCAGCTGGCGCGTGACCGTGCCACCCTGGCCGACCTGCAGCGCCAGCTCGACCGTGCGCGCGAGTTGCGGGCGCAGAACTTCGTGGCCCAGAGCAATGTCGATTCGGTCCAGGCCCAGGTGGATGCCCAACTGGCCGCCATCCGCGCGGACGAGGCCACGGTGCAGGCCAGCGAGGTGTCGCTGAGCTTTGGCGCCATCACCTCGCCGCTGGCCGGCCGCGCCGGGGCGGTGTCGGTCTATCCGGGCAGCCTGGTGCAGCCAGGCGGCGCGGCACTGGTGACCATCAGTCAGATCGACCCCATCGGCGTGAGCTTCAACCTGCCCGAGGCCCAGCTGGCGACGCTGATGCGCAGCCAGGCGGCGGCCAAGGCGGGCGGGCCGGGGGCGGCGGGCAAGTCGGGTGGCAAGGCCGGTGCCGGCCTGCAGCAGATGCTGGGCGCGGGGCAGGTGGCGGTGAGCCTGCCTCAGCCCGAACGTGGCCGCAATGCGCCGCCGGCCGAGAGCTGGGTCGGCCGACTGAACTTCATCGACAACGCGGTGGACTCCACCACGGGCACCATCAAGGTCAAGGCCTCGGTCGCCAACCCCAGGCAGGCGCTCTGGCCCGGCCAGTACGTGACGGTGCGCATGACCCTGCGCACCCTGCCCGAGGCCCTGGTGGTGCCGGTGGCGGCCATCATCCAGCGTGGCAGCGAACGGTCGGTCTACGTGGTCGACGCCGAGGGCAAGGCCCAGCAGAAGGTGGTGCAACAGCGCTACCTGTTCGGCGACAGCGTGGTGATCGAGGGCCTGGCCGTGGGTGACAAGGTGGTGGTGGAAGGCAAGCAGAACCTGCGCAGCGGCACGCCGGTGCGCGAGACCGGGCCGTCGGCCGGCGGGGCGGCGAGCGCGGCAGCCGGTGCGGCTGCCCCGGCTTCCGCCGCCTCGGCGGGAGCCCGTCCATGATGAACTTCACCGAGCTCTTCATCCGCCGGCCGGTGATGACCGTGCTGCTCAACCTGGCCATCGTGCTGGCCGGGCTGGTGGCCATCGGCAAGATCCCGATCGCGGCCCTGCCGAGCTACAACACGCCGGTGATCCAGGTCTCGGCCCAGCTGCCCGGCGCGAGCCCGGAGACCATGGCAAGCTCGGTGGCCCTGCCGCTGGAGAAGCAGTTCTCCACCATTGCGGGCCTGGCCACCATCAGCTCGACCAACACCCTGGGGGGCAGCACGCTGGTGCTGGAGTTCGAGGCCAGCCGTGACATCGACGCCGCGGCCGTGGACGTGCAGGCCGCGCTCTTCCGCGCCCAGCGCCAGCTGCCCACCGAGATGACGACGCCGCCGTCCTACCGCAAGGTGAACCCGGCGGATGCGCCGGTGCTGATCCTGGCGATGACTTCGCCCTCGATGGATCGCTCGGAGCTCAACGAGTTTGCCGAGAACCTGATTGCCCCCACCCTGTCGACCATTGATGGGGTGGCCCAGGTGCTGATCTTCGGCCAGAAGCGATATGCGGTGCGCATCCGGGTGCGGCCGGAGGCCCTGGCCCAGCGCAACCTCACGCTCGACGAACTGCGGGCTGCCGTGGCGTCCGCCAACGCCAATACGCCGGTGGGCGTGATCGAGGGACCGCGCCAGATCCTGACCATCCAGGCCAACAGGCAGCTGATGAGCGCCCGCGAGTTCAGCCGCCTTGTGGTGACCTCGCGCAATGGCGTGCCGGTCTATCTGCGCGACGTGGCGGAGGTGCAGGACAGCGTGGAGATCCTCAAGAGTTCGTCCACCTACAACGGCGAGCCCTCGATCAACCTAGCCGTGCTGCGCCAGCCCAATGCCAACACCGTGCAGGTGGTGGACAGGGTCAAGGCCATGCTGCCGCGCTTCCAGGCCCAGTTGCCGGCCTCCATCCAGATCACGCCCTTCAACGACCGTTCGGTCTCCATCCGCGACGCCCTGCATGACGTCAACCTCACCCTGGCGCTGACGGTGGCTCTTGTGGTGATGGTGATCTTCCTCTTCCTGCGCCGGCTCTCGGCCACGGTGATCCCGACGCTCTCCCTGCCCGTGTCACTGATCGGCGCGCTGTCACTGCTCTATGCCGGCGGCTATAGCCTGGACAACGTCTCGCTGCTGGGCATCACCCTGGCCGTGGGCCTGGTGGTGGATGACGCCATCGTGATGCTGGAGAACATCGTCCGCCACGTGGAGAAAGGCATGGCGCCCTTCGAGGCGGCGATCCGCGGCGCCCGCGAGATGGCCTTCACCATCGTCTCGATCTCGATCTCGCTGGTGGCGGTGCTCATCCCCATCTTCTTCATGCCCGGGGTGATCGGCCTGCTGTTCCACGAGTTCGCGGTGGTGGTGGGGCTGGCCATCCTGGTCTCGGCCCTGGTCTCGCTGACCCTGGTGCCCATGCTGGCCAGCCGCTTCCTGCGCCATCACGACGCCCACGAGGAATCGGCCCTGGGCCGCCTCTTCGAGCGCGGCTTCGACGCCTTGCTGCGCGGCTATGCGCGCACCCTGGACCTGGCCCTGGCCCACCGCTGGGTGGTGATGGGGCTGGCGCTAGGCAGCTTCCTGCTCACGGCCTGGCTCTTCGTCATCATGCCCAAGGGCTTCTTTCCCGAAGAGGACATCGGCCAGATCCAGGTGACGGTCGAGGCCTCGGAGGACATCTCCTACGTGGCCATGTCGGTGCTGCAGGAGAGGGTGGCCAAGGTCTTCGAGCTGCACCCGGCGGTGCAGGCGGTGGGCTCCTTCACCGGCCCTGGGGGCAACAACGCGACGCAGAACACCGGCCGCCTCTTCATCACGCTGAAGCCACGCGGCGAGCGCCCCGTGATGAGCCAGGTGGTGGAGGATCTGCGCAAGCGGCTGCGCAACATCGTCGGCGTGGCGGTCTACATGCGCCCGGTGCAGAACCTCCAGCTCGGTGGCCGGGCGAGCAAGAGTCGCTATCAATACACCTTGCAGAGCGTGAGTGCCGATGCCCTCAATGAATGGGCGAGCCGGCTGCAGGCCAAGTTGCGCGAGGACAGCCTATTCCGTGACGTCACCAGCGATTCGCAGCTGCGCGGCCAGCAGGCCACGCTGGTGATCGACCGCGACAAGGCCGGCATCCTGGGCATCGCCATGGCCGACCTGCGCAGCGCGCTCTACACCGCCTACGGCGAGCGTCAGGTCTCCACCATCTATGCGCCCGCCAACACCTACCAGGTGATCATGGAGGCGGCCGAGCAGGATCGCCAGTTCGAGAACGCCTTTGACAAGATCTATCTTCGCGGGCGCGGCGGCGCCATGGTGCCGCTCTCGGCCATCGCCACCGTGCAGCGCACAGTGGGGCCGACGGCGGTGAACCACCAAGGGCAGCTGCAGGCCATCACGCTGTCTTTCAACTTGGCGCCGGATGTGCCGCTGGGCACGGCGACCACCCGGCTGGACGGCTATGTGAAGGAGCTGAAGATGCCGGCCACGCTGATCGGCACCTATGGCGGTGACGCGGCGGTGTTCCAGGATGCCCAGTCCGGCCAGCTCATCCTGCTGGGCATCGCCGTGCTGGTGATCTATCTGCTGCTGGGCGTGCTCTACGAGAGCTACATCCATCCCCTCACCATCCTGGCCGGCCTGCCCTCGGCGGCGGTGGGGGCGCTGGGCACGCTCTACCTCTTCGGCATGGACCTCACGCTGATCGCCACCATCGGCATCCTCATGCTGATCGGCATCGTGAAGAAAAACGCCATCATGATGATCGACTTCGCTCTGGACGCGCAGCGCCACCAGGGCATGAGCCCGCCCGAGGCGATTCGCCAGGCCTGCCTGCTGCGCCTGCGGCCCATCATGATGACCACCTTGGCCGCGCTGATGGGCGCCCTGCCCATCGCCCTGGGTTTGGGGGCCGGTGCCGAACTGCGGCAGCCGCTGGGTCTGGCCGTGGTGGGCGGGCTGGTGGTGTCGCAGGCGGTGACGCTCTACATCACGCCGGTCATCTATCTGGCCCTGGAGCGCTGGAGCGGCCGCGGGCCTGTCACGGACGAGGAGATCGCCCGGCAGCGTCTGGCCGCCAACGAGGCCGATGAAACCAGCAGGGTCGTGCCGACCTGATGGGCTAATGGGCTGATGGGCTAATGGGCTGATGGGCCAGCAGGGTCGCCGGAGTGAATCGTGTGGGTTGCCGTGCCTGGGCACGGTGATCCGCGCGGTTCAGGGGTGCGACTGGCCGCAAACCAGGCGGATCAACTCCCACGCATGGTGAACATGGCGGCCCACAAAGCAAGACGCCACGGTCCTGGTCGGAGCCGTGGCGTCTTGCATCTTGGAGCGGGAAACGAGGCTCGAACTCGCGACCTCAACCTTGGCAAGGTTGCGCTCTACCAACTGAGCTATTCCCGCGTAACTTTTCTACCGACTCGGCCGCTCGTGCGACCGGGGTGGTGCCCAGGGCCGGTTTCGAACCGGCACGCCTTCTTCCGAAGGCCGCGGATTTTAAGTCCGCTGCGTCTACCAGTTTCGCCACCCGGGCCGGGTGCCGATCCTTGGATCGTCGTCTTCAACCGGAGCTGGATGGCTAGACCCTGCATGCTGGAGGCGCGGGGCGGAGTCGAACCGCCCTGGACGGATTTGCAATCCGCTGCATAACCGCTTTGCTACCGCGCCGCAGGACCTGATCGATCAAGCTCCGACGAAAACGGGAAGCCACGGTGCAGACTTGTGGTCTGCGCAACGGCTTCCCGATTGCATCCTGGAGCGGGAAACGAGGCTCGAACTCGCGACCTCAACCTTGGCAAGGTTGCGCTCTACCAACTGAGCTATTCCCGCATTCTTTCGGAGTATTTCAACAACGTTTGGTGCGTTGCCGCTGACATCCGAGACAGAAAGTATAGACCAGCTTTCCAGTTCGCCGCAAGCCCCCGGGCCACTTTCGATGTGATTCGAATCTTGGCCCAGGTCTGCAGTGCGCCGTGCGTGACACCGGCTTGCGGGTCTCCGGTGGCTCAATGCTTGAGACTGTCCGTGGCCGGTGCAGGCTCGGGCTTGGCGGCCACCTCGGCCTTGGGTTCCTCCTCGGGCAGGGGCGTCGGGGCAGACACCAGGGCCACCTCCAGCACCTTGTCGATCCAGCGCACCGGCAGGATCTCCAGCTGGCTCTTCACGTTCTCGGGGATGTCGGCCAGATCCTTGGCGTTCTCCTCGGGGATGAGCACGGTCTTCACGCCGCCGCGATGGGCCGCCAGCAGCTTCTCCTTGAGGCCGCCGATCTCGGTGACCTCGCCGCGCAGCGTGATCTCGCCGGTCATGGCCACGTCGGCCCGCACCGGGATGCCGGTGAGGGCGGAGACAAAGGCCGTGGTCATGGCGATGCCGGCACTCGGGCCATCCTTGGGCGTGGCGCCGTCTGGCACGTGGATGTGGATGTCGCGCTTCTCGAAGAGCTCGTCCTTGATGCCCAGACGCGCGGCGCGGCTGCGCACCACCGTGCGGGCAGCTTCGACCGATTCCTTCATCACGTCGCCCAGCGAGCCGGTGCGGATGATGTTGCCCTTGCCCGGCATGACGGTGGACTCGATGGTCAGCAAGTCGCCACCCACCTCGGTCCAGGCCAGGCCGTTGACCTGGCCCACCTGGTTCTGGTGTTCGGCCTGGCCGAAGTTGTACTTGCGCACGCCCAGGAAGTCGTCCAGGTTCTCGGCATTCACCGTCACCTGGCCCTCGTACTTCTTCAGCGCAAGACCCTTGACCACCTTGCGGCAGATCTTGGAGATCTCGCGTTCGAGCGAACGCACGCCGGCTTCGCGCGTGTAGTAGCGGATGATGGCGCGCACCGCGTCTTCGGTGACGTCCATCTCCGCGTCGGCCACGCCGTTGTTCTTGCGCTGCTTGGGCAGCAGGTAGCGCTGGGCGATGGAGACCTTCTCGTCCTCGGTGTAGCCCGAGAGGCGGATCACCTCCATGCGGTCCAGCAGGGCCGGCGGGATGTTGAGCGAGTTCGAGGTGGCCACGAACATCACGTCCGACAGGTCGAAGTCGACCTCGACGTAGTGGTCCGCGAAGGTGTGGTTCTGCTCGGGGTCGAGCACCTCCAGCAGGGCCGACGACGGGTCGCCGCGGAAATCCATGCCCAGCTTGTCGATCTCGTCGAGCAGGAAGAGCGGATTGCGCACGCCCACCTTGGTCAGGCTCTGCAGCACCTTGCCCGGCATGGAGCCGATGTAGGTGCGGCGATGACCGCGGATCTCGGCCTCGTCACGCA
>JBJOKP010000135.1:0-6336 GCA_046046045.1 Pseudomonadota bacterium
CGGCGCCATGGCAGCGGCCACGGACGAGGCCGGCATCCAGTTCCGCATCCTCAACTCCAGCAAGGGCCCGGCCGTGCGTGCCACGCGGGCCCAGGCCGACCGTATCCTCTACAAGGCCGCCATCCGTCACCGGCTGGAGAACCAGCCCAATCTGTGGCTGTTCCAGCAGGCGGTGGACGACCTGCTGGTCGAGTCGGACGGTCAGCGCGAGCGTGTGGTCGGCGCCGTCACCCAGGTGGGGCTGAAGTTCCGCGCCCGCGCCGTGGTGCTGACCGCCGGCACCTTCCTCGATGGCAAGGTCCACGTCGGCCTGAACAACTACCCGGCCGGCCGGGCGGGCGACCCGCCGGCCGCGAGCCTGTCGGCGCGGCTGAAGGAGTTGAAGCTGCCGCAGGGCCGCCTCAAGACCGGCACGCCGCCGCGCATCGACGGCCGCTCGATCGACTTCAGCCGTCTGGTCGAACAGCCGGGCGACCTGGATCCGGTGCCGGTGTTCAGCTTTCTTGGCTCGACCGACCAGCACCCGCGCCAGGTGCCGTGCTGGATCACGCACACCAACCAGCGCACCCACGACATCCTGCGCACCGGCTTCGACCGCAGCCCCATGTTCACCGGCGTGATCGAGGGCGTTGGGCCGCGCTACTGCCCCAGCATCGAGGACAAGATCAACCGCTTCGCCGACAAGGACAGCCACCAGATCTTCCTCGAACCCGAGGGCCTGACCACCCACGAGTTCTATCCCAACGGCATCTCCACCTCCCTGCCCTTCGACATCCAGCTCGCCGCCGTGCGCAGCATGGCCGGCCTGGAGAACGCCTACATCCTGCGGCCCGGCTACGCCATCGAATACGACTACTTCGACCCGCGGGAGCTGAGCGCCAGCTTCGAGACCCGCGCCATCGGTAGCCTGTTCTTCGCCGGCCAGATCAACGGCACGACCGGTTATGAAGAGGCGGCGGCCCAGGGCCTCTACGCTGGCATGAACGCCGCGCTGCAGGTGAGCGGACGCGAGCCGTTGCACTTCGGCCGCGATCAGGCCTACCTCGGCGTGCTGGTGGACGACCTCATCACCAAGGGCGTGAGCGAGCCCTACCGCATGTTCACCAGCCGCGCCGAGTTCCGCCTGCAGCTGCGTGAGGACAACGCCGACTGGCGGCTGACCGAACTCGGCCGCTCGGTCGGCCTGGTCGACGACACCCGCTGGGATGCCTTCAACCGCAAGCGCGACGCTGTTTCACGTGAAACAGAGCGCCTGAAGTCGAGCTGGGTGCACCCCGGCATCCTCCCCGCGGCCGATGCCGAACGCCTGCTGGGCAAGGCCTTGGAGCGCGAATACAACCTGCTCGACCTGCTCCGCCGCCCGGGCATAGGCTATGACGCCGTGGCCAAGATCGACCACATCGCCCACCCCGAGGCCGATCGCGTTTCACGTGAAACACTGACCGCCAGCCTGGGCGAGACCCTGGCCACCGCCGCCATCGAGCAGGTGGAGATCGCCACCAAATACGCCGGCTACATCGACAAGCAGCGCGACGAGGTGGACCGCGCCGCCCACTACGAGCACCTCAAGCTGCCGGCCGACATGGACTACAGCCAGGTCAGCGCCCTCTCCATCGAGGTACGGCAGAAGCTCACCCGCCACCAGCCCGCCACCCTGGGCCAGGCCTCGCGCATCTCGGGCATCACCCCGGCCGCGATTTCGCTGCTGCTGGTGCACCTGAAGAAGCGCCGACTCGGCGCCTTTGCCCCAGCCAGCACAGGCGCCCCGCTGCAGGCCCAGCCCGGCGCCAGCGACGAGCCCATGGGTCATGCGGCCTGACCGCCGCCCCGGCGCCGGCACCCGGCACCCCTCGCCTCGCCCTGCCCCGGATCGCCGCCACGGCCCGGCCGGCGCCACCGTCGCGGCCTGGACCGAGGCCGACCGCGAGCGCCTGCTGGCCGATCTGGGCGCCGGCGCCGCGGCGCTGGCCCTGCCGCTCACGGCGCAGATGCAGGCCCGGCTGATCGACTACCTGGCCCTGCTGCGGCGCTGGAACAGCGTCTACAACCTTACCGCCATCACCGGCAGCGAGGCCATGCTGACCCTGCACCTGCTGGACAGCCTGGCCATCGTGCAGCCGCTGCACCGCGCCCTGGGCCAACGCCTGGCGGCCCCTGACACCACATCAGCCACCACCCATCGCCTGCTCGACGTGGGCAGCGGCGGCGGCCTGCCTGGCGTGGTGCTGGCCATCACCTGCCCCTGGCTGGCCGTGCATTGCGTGGACACCGTGGGCAAGAAGGCCAGCTTCATCCGCCAGGTCAGTGCCGAGCTGGGCCTGGCCAACCTCCAGGCCCATCACGCCCGGGTCGAAGCCCTGGCCCTGCCGCCCTTCGACATCGTCTGCTCGCGCGCCTTCGCCTCGCTGGCCGACTTCACCCGGCTGAGTGCCAGCCTGCTGGCCCCGCAGGGCCGCTGGCTGGCGATGAAGGGTCAGCAGCCCGCCGAGGAACTGGCCGCCCTGCCGACCTCGGTCCAGGTCGACCAGCTCGAGCCCCTGCAGGTGCCGGGTGAACCGGGTGAACGCTGCATCGTCTGGATGAGCGCCGCCGGCACCGCCTCCCCCGTGCCATGACCTTTCTCGGCATCCAAGACTACGGCGCCTTCTGCCTGGCCGTGCTGGTCTTTCTCGCCCTGCCCGGCCCGGGCACCTTCGCCCTGCTCACCGCCACCGGCAAGGGCGGGCTGCGTGCCGGTGCGGCTGCGGCGCTGGGCATCATCCTGGGCGACCAGGTGCTGATGTGGGCCGCAGCCGCCGGCGTGGCCGCCCTGCTCGCCGCCTGGCCCACCGTCTTCCACGCCGTGCAATATGGCGGCGCGGCCTACCTGGCCTGGATCGGGTTCAAGCTCGTGCGCGCCAGGCCGGGCAGCGCGCCGGTGGTGGACATGAGCTCGGGCCGCTACCTGCGCCAGGCCCTGCTCATCACCCTGCTCAACCCCAAGGCCATCATCTTCTACATGGCCTTCTTCCCGCTCTTCATCGATCCGGCCACCCACCGCGGCCTGATCACCTTCGGCGCCATGGCCGCCACCATCGCCGCCATCACCGCGGCCTACTGCCTCACACTCTGCAGCCTGGCCGATGCCGTGGCAGCAAAGTTGCGTGCACACCGCAAAGTGGCCCAGGGATTGGAGCGTCTGGCCGGAATTGCCCTCATCGCCTTCAGCATCCGGCTCGTCAGCCAGTAAGCTCGCACATCGCTCCTCTCCCTCTCCATGGCCAAGATCTTCGCAATCGCTAATCAGAAGGGTGGCGTCGGCAAGACGACCACCACGGTCAACCTCGCCGCCGCCCTGGCCGCCATCGGCCAGCGTGTGCTGGTGGTGGATCTCGACCCCCAGGGCAATGCCACCATGGGCTCGGGCATCGACAAGCGCGACCTCGACCACTCGGTCTACGAGGTGCTGCTGGGCAGCCAGACGGTGAGAACCGCCCGCAAGCAAAGCGAGAAGGTGGGCTATGACGTGCTCGGCGCCAACCGCGAACTGGCCGGCGCCGAGATCGAGCTGGTGCAGATGGAGCGGCGCGATCGCCGCCTCAAGGCCGCCCTGGCAGAGACCGCGGGTGACTACGACTACGTGCTGATCGACTGCCCGCCCTCGCTCAGCCTGCTCACCCTCAACGGTCTGACCTGCGCCAACGGCGTGATCGTGCCCATGCAGTGCGAATACTTCGCGCTCGAAGGCCTGTCCGATCTGGTCAACACCATCAAGCAGGTGCATGCCAACCTGAACCGCGACCTGCAGCTCATCGGCCTGCTGCGCATCATGTACGACCCGCGCATCACGCTGCAGACCCAGGTCAGCGAGCAGCTCAAGTCCCACTTCGGCGACAAGGTGTTCGACACCGTCATCCCGCGCAACGTGCGGCTGGCCGAAGCCCCCAGCTACGGCCTGCCCGGCGTGGTGTTCGACCCCAGCTCCAAGGGCGCCACGGCCTTCGTCGAGTTTGCCCACGAGATGGTGCGCCGCCTGATCACGCCCAGCCGCGAGATGACGGCCGCCGCGGCCGCCTGAGCCGAGGCAAGCGCGTCACCCGGTCGGCCGGCCTGCGGAGCCGGGTCAAACCCGGCGGAAGCGCCAGACCCCATCCGCCCCGCGCTGGCGCCGCAGCCGGCCGGCGTGCAACAAGGCATTGAGATGGGCCAGGGTCTCACCCATGGCGAAGGTGGTCTGGTGCAGGTCCAGGCTGCGCGGGAACAGCACGGGCAGCACCTCGGCGGCCGACACCGCCCGACCGGCACAGGCCGCCAGCACCTCGGCCAGGCGATCCTCGTGATGTGACCGCAGCTGGGCGATGCGCTCGGTAACGCCGCGGAAGGGCTTGCCGTGGGAAGGCAGCACCAGGGTGTCCACCGGCAGAGTCTCGAAGCGGCCCAGGGAGTCGAGGAAAAGCGGCAGCGGGTCCGCGTCGGGCTCCATGTCGAACACGCTCACATTGGTCGAGATGCGCGGCAGCAGCATGTCGCCCGAGATCAGCACCCCCAGCGGCTCGCACCACAAGCTCATGTGCTCGGGCGCATGGCCGTAGCCGGCAATGCAGCGCCAGGGCGTGGCCCCCAGCTGCAGCACCTTGCCGTCCATCAGCCGGCTGTAGCGTGCCGGCAGCTCGGGCACCAGGGCGGCGAAATAGCCGCCCCGCCCGCTCACCTTGGCCAGCGACTCGGCGTCCGCCATGCCATGGCGGGCGAAGAAGGCCGCCGCCGCCGCCCCTGCATCACCCGGCGCGCGGCCGCGCACCACCTGGGCGAAGGCCCAGTCGGTGGCACTCATCCAGACCGGGCAATCGGAGGAACTGGAAGCCTCGCCCGCCTCGCTGCCCCAGCGCCGAGCGATCCACGCGGCATTGCCCACATGGTCCGGGTGCATGTGGGTGACGATCACCCGCAGCACCGGCAGGCCGTCCAGGGCCTGCTCGAAGATCTGCGTCCAGGCCTCGCGTGTGTCTGCGTTGCCGATGCCGGCATCGATCACCGCCCAGCCTGGCTGGCCGTCCACCTCGTCGCGCACCAGCCAGAGATTGATGTGATTGAGCGCAAAGGGCAGGCCCATGCGCACCCAGCGCAGACCGGGCATCAGCTCCAGCACCTCGCCGCGCGCGGGCAAGGTCTCGCCCCAGGGATAGCTGAGCACGGCGTCCGGGGCGGGGGTGGCGGTCATGGTGGAGGGCGGCGGGTGGTTAGACTTACGTTTACGTCAACGGAAGTGTAGCCATGGCCCCAGTCGACCGCCCCCAGGCAGCGCCGCCCTCCGCCGCGGCCGGCGACGCCATGAACTCGCGCCTCTACACCATCACCGAGCTGGCGGCGGAGTTCGACATCACGCCGCGCGCCATCCGCTTCTACGAGGACATGGGCCTGCTCAGCCCCGAGCGCGCCGGTCGCAACCGGGTCTACAGCCACGCCGACCGCACCCGGCTCAAGCTCACCCTGCGCGGCAAGCGCCTGGGCCTGGCCCTCTCCGAGATCAAGCAGCTGGTGGACATGTACGACACCCGCTCCTCGGACAACACCGGCCAGCTGCAGGCCTTCCTCGGCGTCCTGTCGGCCCATCGCAGCCAGCTCGAACAGCAGCTCGAGGACATCCGCGTGACCCTGGGCGAGATCGATCTGCACGAGCAGCGCTGCCGCGCCCTGCTTGCCGAGGCCAGCATCAACCCCAGCACCCGCGCCAAGCCCCGCGCCGGCGAGCCGGCCTAGCCCACCGGCACCAGCCTGCGCTGCCAAAGGGGTCGCAGGCCGTGCCAGAGCCCTCGCCCGGCTTTTCAGGTCTGAGCCGCCTGACTATCATTCCACGATTGACGTTTACGTAAACGTCAGACCTGCATCGGCTGACCCGGCCACGACCCATTCCGACCCGCCCCCCTCCAGGAGACCCGCCCCATGACGAACCTGCCCGGCCTCGACTTCATGCTTGGTGAAGACATCAACGCCCTGCGCGATGCCGTGCGCGAGTTCGCCCAGGCCGAGATCGCGCCGCGTGCGGCCGAGATCGACCGCAGCGACCAGTTCCCCATGGACCTGTGGCGCAAGATGGGCGAGCTGGGCGTGCTGGGCATCACCGTGCCCGAGGAGTTCGGCGGCGCCAACATGGGCTACGTCGCCCACATGGTGGCCATGGAGGAGATCAGCCGCGCCAGCGCCAGCGTGGGCCTGTCCTACGGCGCGCACAGCAACCTGTGCGTCAACCAGATCAAGCGCAACGGCAGCGATGCCCAGCGCGCCAAGTACCTGCCCAAGCTCATCAGCGGCGAACACGTCGGCGCCCTGGCCATGAGCGAGCCCGGCGCGGGCTCG
>JBJOKP010000136.1:0-6314 GCA_046046045.1 Pseudomonadota bacterium
GCCCTACCGCGACGAGCAGGATCTCTACGAGCTGGGCTACGCCGTGCGCTGGAGCGACTGGATCACGCCGCGCCAGACCCTGCGCGTGGACTGCACGGCCACCCGCTCGCCCCTGCGCAGCCTGCACTTCGCTGCCCTGCGCATCAAGGACGCCCTGTGCGACCAGCTGCGCGAGCGCCTGGGCGAGCGGCCCAGCGTCGATCCGCAGCGGCCCGATCTGGCCCTGGTGCTGCACCTCACCGAAGACCGTGCCTGGCTCTCGGTCGACCTGTCTGGCGAGGCCCTCTTCAAGCGCGGCTGGCGCGAACAGCAGGGCGAGGCCCCGCTCAAGGAAACCCTGGCCGCCGCCATGCTGGCCGCGGCCGGCTGGCAGGGCCGGGCCGAGGACGGCCCCCTGCTCGACCCCTGCTGCGGCGCCGGCACCATCGCCATCGAGGCCGCGCAGATCGCCTGCGGCATCGCGCCCGGCCTGCAGCGCCGCTTCGCCTTCGAGCGCCTGGGGCCCTTCCGCGTCCACCAGGCCGCCTGGCGCGAGCTGCTGGCGGCGGCCCGTGCCGCCCAGCACGCCCCGGCCGTGGCCATCCATGCCGGCGACGTGGCCTTCCGCATGACCGACTTCGCCAGCCGCAATGCCGAACGCGCCGGGGTGCAGAACGCCATCGAGTTCAAGACCGGCGACGCCCTGCAGCGCCCGGCGCCGGCGCCTGGCGGCGTGCTCATGCTTAATCCGCCCTACGGCGAGCGCATCGACGCCAAGGGCACGGGCTCGCAGGGCCGCCGCGATGCGTATGACGAAGGGGTTGACGATCGCTACGACGATGACGGGCGCGGCGAACGCCCCGGCCCGCGCAGCGGCGCCCGCCAGGGCTTCGAGGACGGCGGCAGCGCCGCCCAGTTCTTCACCGCCCTGGCGGCGCACTGGAAACGCGCCTACCCCGGCTGGACCGCCTGGGTGCTGAGCCCCGACGCCAAGCTGCCCCAGGCCATGCGCCTGAAGGAAGCGCGCCGCGTGCCGATGTGGAACGGCCCGATCGAATGCCGGCTCTTCCGCTTCGACCTGGTGGCCGGTTCGATGCGGGCGCGCGAGGCGGGCGGCGCGGACGGAGAGGCCGGCGCCGAAGTGGCGCCAGATCGCGGGTGAAGGCCAGTCTGGTGCTGGTTCGTGGGGAGCTGTTGCCGCGGCGGCTGGTCCGGCCGCAGCGGGGCTTTCTGCTGGCGGTGGTCCTCCTGGCGCCATGGCTGCTCAGGCCGGTCGTTGCGCTGGGCCAGACACCGAACGACGCCGGGGCCACACCGGCTGCGGCGGCGGTCAGTGTCGCGGCAGCGCCCGCGGGCCCTGCCCGCCGTCCGCGCATCGGCCTGGTGCTGTCGGGCGGTGGCGCGCGTGGCCTGGCCCATGTGGGTGTGCTGCAGGTGCTGGAGCAGGCGCGGGTGCCCATCGACGCCATCGCCGGCACCTCCATGGGCGCCATCATCGGCGGGCTGTATGCCAGCGGCGTGCCGGTGGCCGATCTGGAGCGCGAGCTGCTGGCGCTGGACTGGGACGCGCTTTTTGCCACCCGGGTGCCGCGCGCCTCGCTGACCCAGCGGCGCAAGGAGGAGGACTTCGAGGTTTCGCCCGCCATCGAGCTGGGCCTGGAGCCGGGCAGCGGGCGCTTCATGCTGCCCCTGGGCGGGGTCTCCAGCCGCGGGCTGGAGCTGCTGCTGCGGCGTCACACCCTGGCGGTGCGACAGGCGGCCAGCTTCGACGAGCTGCCCATCCCCTTCCGTGCCGTGGCGACCGACATGGAGACCGGCACGCCGGTGATCTTCGACCGCGGCGACCTGGCCACGGCCCTGCGCGCCAGCATGTCGGTGCCCGGGGTGTTTGCGCCGGTGGCGGTGGACGGCCGCATCCTGGGCGACGGCGGCCTGGTGGACAACCTGCCGGTGGACGTGCTGCGCCGCCTGGGGGTGGATGTGGTCATCGCCGTCAACATCGGCACGCCGCTGCAGCCGCGTTCGACCCTGGGCACGGTCTCGGGCGTGACGCTGCAGATGATCAACATCCTCACCGAACAGAACGTGCAGCGTTCGCTGGCCCAGCTGGACCTGGCGCGCGGCGACCTGCTCATCAATCCGCCGCTGACCGGGCTGGCCTCGACCGATTTCGCCCGGGTGGCGGACTTCATCCACCTGGGCCGGGCCGAGGCCCAGGCCCGCCTGCCCGAGTTGCAGGCGCGCGGGCTGAGCGAGGCCGCCTGGGCCCAGCATCAGGCGCAGCGGGCGGCCTGGCAGCGCGCGCCCGCCGCGCCGGTGCTGGCGACGGTGCGTTTCGAGGGCGGACAGATCAGCCGGCCGGAGATCTACGCTGCCCAGCTGGACAGCCGGCCGGGCCAGGCCTTCGACCCGGCGGCGGCCGAGGCCGACAGCCGCGCCCTGGCGGCCAATGACGATTACCAGCACGTCGACTACCGCCTGGAGGATCTGCCCGAGGTGGGGCCGGGCGCCACCGGCCTGGTCTTCCGGGTGGACGAGAAGCCCTGGGGGCCCAACTACTTCCGCGCCGGCCTGGAACTGGCCAGCGATTTCGCCGGCCGCGGCGAGTTCAACCTCAAGCTCAGCCACAACCGCCACTGGCTCAACAGCCGCGGCGGTGAATGGCGCAACAAGCTGCAGCTGGGCTCGACGCCGCGCTGGTCCAGCGAGTGGTACCAGCCGCTGGGCGCCTCGGTTGATCCGGGCGGCGGCTGGTTCAGTGCGCTGCATGTGGATGGCGAGCGGCGCCGTGGCCAGGTATACCTGCCCATCGCCCCGACGGCGAGCGGGGACGATGCCCGCCTGCTGGCGCGCTACGCCCGCAGCCAGGGCCGGGTGGGCGTGGACCTGGGCCAGCCCTGGGGCGCCTGGGGCGAGCTGCGCACGGGGCTGCAGGCGGAGAGCGTCGTGATGACGCCCGAGCTGGTGGCCGACTTGAGGGACCTGCTGGGCACTGGCGGCAGTGCGAGCCTGCCGGTGGGCACCACCCTGCGCAGCCGCGAGCTGGCGCTGCGCAGCACGGCGGTGGTGGACCAGCTGGACTACACCAGCTTCCCCACGCGCGGCTACCGCCTGCGCCTGCAGCTGGCCCTGGGCCGGCGCAGCGCCAACACCGACCTGCTGCCGCCCGATGGCCGCGAGGCCTTCCGCCGCCTGGAGCTGGATGCCAACCGGGTGCAGAGCCTGGGCCCCTACAGCCTGGATGCCAGCCTGCGCCTGCGCTACGCCGACCAGAGCCTGCTGCCGGTGCTGCAGGGCGTGCCCGGCACGACGCTGGGCCTGGGCCAGTACACCCTGGGCGGCTTCCAGAACCTCTCGGGCTACGAGCTGGACCAGCTCTCGGGCAACCAGGTGCTGCTGGGCAAGCTGGTGGTCTATCGCCGCCTCAACGAGGCGCCGGTGCTGACCCGCGGCTTCTTCGCCGGCGCCAGCCTGGAGCTGGGCAATGCCTGGGCCCGGCGCAGTGCCGTGCGCGGCGGCGAGCTGCGCACGGGCAGCAGCGTCTTCCTGGGCGCGGACACCGGCCTGGGGCCGCTCTACCTGGGCCTGACCTGGGCGCCCCAGGGCAGCAGCGGGGTCTTCCTGCAACTGGGCCGGCCCTGAGGCGGCCCGACCGGCGCGGGCTCAGGCGGCGTCGGGGGCGGCAGGCGTGCTTGTCGTCGTGTCTGTCGTGCCGTCCGCGGCGGCGCCATCGTCAACTGGGACGTCGGCCGTCGCGTCTGCGGGACGGGCCGGGCACCAGCCGCGCAGGGTCAGGGCCAGATCGTCCAGGCCCTGGCGGTTGAGGGCGGAGAAGAGCGCCACGCCGACGTCGGACTGCTCGGTGGCGAATGTGCCCAGCCTGTCCTGGGTGGCGTGCAGGATGGCGGTGGCCTCCTTGCGGTTGAGCTTGTCGGCCTTGGTGAGCAGCACCAGCAGGCCGACCTCGCCCGTGGCCACGCGCGGGGCGACGAAGTCGAGCAACTGCTCGTCCAGGGCGGTGAGGCCGTGGCGGGCATCCACCATCTGCACCACGCCGGTGAGGTTGCGGCGCACGGCCAGGTAGTCGGCCATTACCTTCTGCCAGCGCAGCTTGGCGGCACGCTCGACCGCGGCGTAGCCGTAGCCGGGCAGGTCGGCCCAGAGCGCCTCGGGTACATCGCGCGGGCCCAGGGCGAAGAGGTTGATGTGCTGGGTGCGGCCGGGCATCTTGCTCGCGAAGGCGAGCTGGCGCTGCTGGGCCACGGTGTTGATGGCGGTGGACTTGCCCGCGTTGCTGCGGCCGACGAAGGCGATCTCGGGCAGGTCGTGGCCGGGCAGCTGGTCGAGCTGGCTGGCGGTGGTGAGGAAGCGTGCGCCATGGGTCCAGGCCAGGGCCTCGCGCACCTCGGGGGCCACCGGCGCAGCCGGCGGGGCAGGGGGGCGGGCCGTCTTGAGGGGACGGCCGGAGCGCCCGGCACTTTTGGTGTAAGCGGGATGCATTGAACGGCATTGTAAAATCGCACGGTTTCGCGCCCGGGAGGCGCTTTGTTTTGTGCACTCCCGACCTTGCTGGCGCGTCCTGGTTTCCTGGTGGGCATGCCTGCCCGCCGCCGTCACATCCGTTCGATCTGCCCGAGAGCTCTGCACCATGAAGCCCCTTGCCCCGACCATCCTGGCCCTGGGTCTCGCCGCGCTGCTGTCCACCGCGTCGGCCAACGAAGCCAAGCCCGCTGCCAAGGTTGATCCCGCCAAGGGCGGCGAGATCTCCGCCGCCGTCTGTGGCGCCTGCCACACCAGCGACGGCAGCCGAGGCGTGCCGGCCAACCCCATCCTGCAGGGTCAGCATCCGGAATACCTGGTCAAGCAGCTCACCGAGTTCAAGGCCGGCAAGCGTGACAACGCCATCATGAAGGGCTTTGCCGGCGCGCTGAGCGAAGACGACATGAAGAACGTCGCCGCCTTCTATGCCGGCAAGCAGGCCAAGGCCGGCGCGGCCAAGAACAAGGATCTGGTCACCCTGGGCGAGAAGATCTACCGCGGTGGCATTGCCGAACGCAACGTGCCGGCCTGCGCCGGCTGCCACAGCCCCAACGGTGCCGGCATCCCGGCCCAGTACCCGCGCGTGGGCGGCCAGCATGCTGACTACACCGAGGCCCAGATCAGGGCCTTCCGCGACGGCGTGCGCAAGAACAGCGCGCAGATGACCGGCGTGGCCGCGCGCATGAACGACCGCGAGATCAAGGCCGTGGCCGACTACATGGCCGGCCTGAACTGATCTCGGCCCGCAGCCCTGGGCGGCGCCTGCCGCCTGCCGCCTGCCCCCGGAAGCCGGCCCCGTGCCGGCTTCTTGCTTTTCGGGGCAGACGCAGGGCTTGCCGTTCCCCGGGCTCGCGGGGGTGTGAGCTCTTCACGGCCCGGCCTGTCACAGCTCGCAGCAGTTCGGGGCGGATGGGCCGATATCCTGGGCCCGATGGCCATCCCGGAGTCCTGTCATGCCCTACGTCGAACGCAGTCCCCAGGGGGAAATCACCTGCCTGCACCGCGAGATGCAGCCTGGCGCGGTGTACGTGTCGGCGACCGATCCGGAACTGCAGCGCTTCCTGGCCCGTGCCGAGGTGGGGCTGTCCCGGGCTGCCAGCGCCGAGGGCGAGGCCACCCTTCGCGCCCTGCAGGACGTGGTGGACCTGCTGGCGGTGCGCAACCTGCTGCGCGTGACCGACCTGCCGGTGGACACCCAGCAGCTGCTGTTCGCCCGCCGCGCCCGACCTGCCGGCGCCATGTCTCCCTCCGCCGGCAGCGCGCCGCGCCGCCGCAGCCTGCTGCTCTATGACCCGGCCCTGGCCTCGTCGGGCCTGGGGCCGCTGGACAGCGGCGTGGTGCCCACCCAGCCCCTGGATGAGCTGGAGCTGCTCCCGTCCACCTCGGCCAGCCTGCCGGCCGGTCTGCCCGTGGGCCTGCGCCTGCCCGGGCATGACGACCTGATCTGAACGTCTGGTCGATCGGGCGGCAGCGGCCTGGCCCGCCGCGGCAATGTCCGTGGCGCGGCGGTGGGTCGTCGGGCTTGTAAGAATGGGCTGATCCTGGTCGACACAGGGGGGCCGTCGCTGCCCCGCTCTGTGCCGGCGGACCGGCGGCCACCTCCTTGCCGCCCCGTGCCCATCCTCCCGAGACCACCATGCTCCTCTTCCCGCACCTGCGCCGCGACCGCGGCCTCGACCATGCCGTGCCCAGCGAGATCACGCCGCTGGCGGTCTACCAGCAACGGCGTCGCTGGCTGGCCCAGGGGTCGGCCCTGCTGGCCGGGGCCGTGGCCGGGCCGCTGGCCGGCACGGGCT
>JBJOKP010000137.1:0-6303 GCA_046046045.1 Pseudomonadota bacterium
CGGGGCAAACACCGAGCATCGGTCGGGAATGATTCCCTGGAGCGTCAGGGACGGCTTTCCTAGACTGGCTCGGACGCCATGAGCTTACAGGCTCGGGATGGCGCCCAGGCCCCCGGCCGCTGACTGCCCCTCACGCCACCCGATCTGGGGGCGCAGCGCCGCGGAACGGCCCCGTGGCTCGGCCGACCGGTGCGCGTGACGCGGGCCGCGGCCCCTGCATAACAACCCAGGAGTTCCCTTCATGTCCATCATGTCCGCCTCGCGGGCAGGGCTTGCCCTTGCCGTCTCGCTGCTCGCCCTGGCCGCCATGCCGGCGCGCGCCGACTTCGTCACCCTCAGCGCCGCGGATGACGAGCCCGTGCTCAGAAGCTGCAATCCCAACAACAACGCCCGGGTTGACCGCTGCCGCGTGGGCAGCCTGCCCGGCCTCTCGGGCTACACACTGGTGGCCTCGCGCAGCAGCGCCATCGTGCGCAATGAGGTGACCATCGGCACGCTCCAGGACCGCGTCTGGCGGGACCGCAATGGCAACCACATCTTCGGCATGCGCCTGCAGATGAACAGCGCCGTCTCCGACCTCACGGGCCTGCCCTACAACGTCAACGACGCCTTCCGGCAGACCCTGGTCGATCCAGCCGTGGCCGTGGCCTATCTGCAGGCCGGCCGCGAAGTCGCCGTGGCCTATGCCGGCCGCACCGTCTATGGTCTCAACGAGGAAGCCCCGGTCGAGGAAGAGGTGGTCGTCGATCCTGCCGCACCCGCCGAGCCGCCGCCACCGGAAGGCCCGGTGCGAGACAACGGCTGGGTCAACTTCGGCATCAATGCCAACGCCGGCGAGGCTGCGGCCAATTCACCCTGGCTGCTGGTCAAGACGCGCGCGCCAGCCGGCTTCTCGATCCAGCCCTTTGCGATCCGTCTGCTGAGCTCGGATTTCGCCGATGTGTCGGAGTTCTCCGAGATGTTCCTGGCCGGCTACCAGCCCAACTGATCTTCGATCTCCGAGGAGTCACCCCATGAAACACCTGTCCCTGGCCATCGCAGCCGTGCTGGGCCTGATCAGCCTGCCAGCCGCCCACGCCGCATTCGTCACACCCACGCTCACCGGCGCGACGACGCTGAGCATCTGCAACCCCAAGATCAACCTCAACACCCCGCAGGAGACCCAGGACGCCGCCGTCACCACCTGCAAGGTGGACGGCCTGCCCGGCTCGGCCGCCGTGCCCGGCTACATCCTGCGCGCCTCGCGCACCGCCCCCATCACCATCAACGGCGTCACGATCGGAACCCTTTACGACCGCGTCTGGTGCCTGGGCACGGGCACCACCTGCAACGCCACCAACACCTACATCCTGGGCACGCGCATCAACCTCAACACGGCGGTGTGGAAGGCCACCACGCCCTTCAGCTTCGAGGTCAACGACATCATGCGCACGGTGCGCAGCGCCACCTCGGCCGATGTGGCGTATTTCATGGGTACGGTGATCGGTGGCACTGCGCCCGACACGGCCGCCGCACGCAAGTACATGGAATACGCCGGGCGCACTGCCCAGGGTCTGTTCGAGCCCAGCACCCAGGCCCAGCAGTTTCCCAACAAGACGCGCAACAACGCCTGGATGGACTTCCGGGTGGATGTCAACGCCAACGACCCGGACGCGACCCCGCTTTCCCTCTCCAGCCCGTGGTCGCCATGGGTGCTGGTGCGCCAGGTCTGCCCGACCGGCTTCAACGCCACGCCCCAGCCGCTCAAGATGCGTTTCTGGCAGGGCGGTGAGGAAGGCCAGTTGCCGCAGGCCATCCTGACCTCGGCCTACGTGTGCAACTGAGGCCAGTCTGCACATGAGGGCCAGCGGCTCGCCCGACCTGGGCTGGCGTCGTCCAAGCGACCGCGTGGCGGCCGACCATGCGGCTGCGGTGGCCCGTCATGTCCTGCAGCGGCGCCTGTGGCAAGCGGCCGGCGTCGCCCTGGCCGGTCTGGCCCTGGCTGCGTGGCTCTGGCCGTCCGGCAAGACGGCCGCTCCCCGGCCGCAAGGCCAGGACTTCCCCTGGCAGAGCCTGCCGCTGCAGGTGCAGGCCGATGCACCGGCCCCGGCCGCGGCCTTGAATCTGGACTGCGACCTCGACTCCGGCTGCGCATCCCTGGCCGGCGCCGCTTCCGCGGGCCGAGCCTTCAGCTACCTGCGCGCCCAGGGTCAGGCCCTGGGCCGTGCCAGCGGCAACTGCCTGAGCCTGGGCGCCACCGAGGTGCATCAGTCGGGCAGCGTGCGCCGCTACGAGTTGCGCAGCCAGGACGCCAGTGGCTGGCGCCTGCAGATCGACTGGGGAGGTCAGCAGGCCCTGCGAGTGCGGCTGAGCGCGCCCGGCCAGGGCGACTACCGCTGCAGCGGTGCGGCCTGCCGCGGCATCCAGATGAGCCGCCCCGACGCCCAGGGTGAACGGCAGATCCTCATCCGCCAGCTGGGCCTGGTGGCCAGCCCCCGCCCTGCCGGTGGTGCTGAACCCACCGGTCTGGCGGCACAGGGCCTGGGCCCGGCCATCGAGACGCTGGACATCGAGACACCGCCGGCAGGTGAACATGAGGCAGGCGACGATGCGACGACCGCAGCCGCCGCGAAGTCCGGCGATCCAGCGCCCCAGGATCGGCCTGCCGGCCAGCCGGCCTTGACCCTGATCGAGGCCCGCATCCACATCCCCGCCGACCGCCTGGTGCGGGGGCTGGACTGCCCCGAGGGCGGGCTGGATCTGCGTGCTGCCGACGGTGGCCGCAGCCGCTACTGCGCCAGCGGAGGCGCGGGCCTGGAGTTCCTGGATGACGGTGGCCTGCTGCTGCATTTCCAGAACCTCGACGGCGACACCCTGGCCGTGCGCCTGGACACCCAGGGCAGCGTGCGCCAGGTGAGCCTGGGCCCCTGGGCCTGCCGCTCGCCGAGCCAGTGCCAGGGCGCCCAGGCCACGGCCAGCACCAGCCTGCTGGGCGAGCGCTACGTGACCTTCGGCCGCACCCGGCTGAGCCTCGTCGACAGCCCGGCCGCGGGCGCGGCGTCCACGGCGAGCACGCCGACCGGTCAGGCGGCCTGGACCGAACTCGACGGCCAGCTGCACCTGCCCAGCCAGGAATGAAGGCCGCACCCTGACCCATATATCTGCCTGCCCCTGTCACTTTCCTTGTCGACCTTTGCGGCCCAGGCCGACCTGATCCATGCGCCTCCCCCCTCCTCCCTGGCCGCGCCGCCCCTTGGCCAGGCTGCTGGCCAGCCGGTCACTGGCCGCATTTCTGCTGCCCGGCCTGGCCGGCCTCCCGGCCCTGGCCCAACCGGTCACGCCCGCACCGGGGGGCGAGCCTGCAGCGGCAGCGCCAGAGTCCACCGCCCCGGCTGTCACGCCCTCAGCCCCGCCGAACACGGGCAGCCTGCCGGGCGTCACCGTGTTCGGCCAGAAGCGCAAGGCCGACCTCGGGCCCCTGCCCGGCCTGTCCATCCCGCGTGACCAGATCCCGGCCAACGTGCAGTCCATCGGCGCAGGCGAACTGCGTGACAAGGGCTCGCGCGGCCTGACCGAGTTGCTCAACACGCAGCTGCAGTCGGTCAGCGTGGCGGACTACAGCGGCAACCCGCTCACCCGTGACGTCAACTTCCGCGGCTTCACCGCTGGTTCGCAGGTAGGCACACCTCAGGGGCTCTCGGTCTTTCTCGACGGTGTGCGGGTCAACGAACCCTTTGGCGACATCGTCAACTGGGCCCTGCTGCCCATGAACGCGGTCGAGCGCCTGGATCTCTTCCCCGGTGCCAACCCCATCTTCGGCCTCAACACCCTGGGCGGTGCGCTGTCGCTGCGCACCCGCAGCGGCTTCGGCGCCCCCGGGCTGGAGCTGGAGGTGCAGACCGGATCCTTCGGCAGGCGCCAGTTCGAGGGCGCCGTGGGCCTGAACAACGATGCCGACCTGGCCGTCTTCGCCAGCGCCCAGCTCATGCAGGAGGACGGCTGGCGCGACAACTCGCCCAGCCGCACCGGCCTTGTCTTCCTGCGCGGCGACTGGCAGGGCCGCGGTGCCAAGGTGGACGCTTCGCTGTTGCTGGCCAACAACCATCTGGTGGGCAATGGTCTGGTCCCCCTGGACCTGTGGAAGTCCCGGCCGCAGAGCGTGTTCACCTCGCCCGATGAATCGGTCGACCGGCTGGCCCAGTTCCACCTGGGCAGCGAGATCCAGCTGGGCGGACGCTGGAGCCTGACCAGCCAGGCCTACCACCGCCGCTCGCGCCGGGCCGGCCTGGGCGCCGACATGTACGAAGGCTTCCAGGAACTGATCGACGGGGCGAACTCCGGCGGGTCCATCACGCACAACGGCAATCGCCTGCCGCAGACCCTGCCGCTATGCCGCTATCTCGATGCCGATGGCGACGGCCTGCGAGACGACGACCAGCCGCTCAACGGCCCGCGCGGCAGCGGCTGCAGCGACATGGCTTTCAACCAGATCGTGGCCGCCGGCCCGCGCAATGGCGGCCATGTCACCACCACCGGCAGCCCGCAGCCGCCGACCCCGGGCGTGGTGGAGGGCACACCCATCGGCCTGCTGACCCGCACCGACCTGGCCCAGACCACCCAGGGTCTGGGCACGCAGCTCAACGGCAACTTCGACACCCACAAGTTCATGCTCGGCGCGGCCCTGGACCGTGCCAGCGCCCACTACGGCATGAGCCAGCAGCTGGGCCTCATGGACGCGGCCCACCAGGTCTTTGCCGCCCCGGGCCTGATCGCGCCAGACTTTGGCGCCGCCTACCTGCCCGTCACGGTGAATGCCTTCGACGGCACGCAGAAACACCTGGGCATCTACGCCAGCGACACCTGGTCCCTGACCCCGGCGTTGACGGCCACGCTGGCCGGGCGCTACAACCGCAGCCAGGTGCAGAACCATCTGCTGGCGCGCAGCACCACGGCCGAGCTGGCCGACATCGGCAGGCTGAATCCCTGGCTGCTCTGCCGCACGGACGACCCGGCCAGCTGCGAGACCGAGCCGGCGGTCTACATCCCGCCGGCCAACCGCGGCCTCTCGCCCACCCAGGAGCGCTTCAGCTACCGCTCCTTCAATCCCAACGTGGGCCTGAACTGGCAGGCCGACGACAACACCCTGCTCTTCGGCAACCTGAGCCGCGGCGCCCGAGTGCCCTCGGTGATCGAGCTGGGCTGCGCCTTCGACCCCACGCCCGTGGCCTTGCTGCCCGGCGTGCCGGAGGCCGGCACGGCGCCCCGCAGCCTGATGGGGCCCACCTGCACCCTGCCCACGGCGCTGTCGGGCGATCCCTTCCTGCCGCAGATCCGCGCCAGCGCCGGCGAACTCGGCGCCCGCGGCAAGGTCTCTGGCTGGGACTGGAACCTGGGCGTCTTCCGCACCGACCTGAAGAACGACCTCTACTTCGTCGGCGTGGGTGACGGCCGCAGCTACTTCGACACCATCGGCAAGACGCGCCGCCAGGGCCTAGAGCTGGGCCTGGCCGGCCGCCTCAGCGGCATGGACCTGAAGCTCAACTACAGCTATGTGCAGGCGAGCTTCGAATCCACCTTCTACATGGTGAGCCCGCACAACAGCAGCGCCGACTTCGACCAGAACTCGCGCACCGTGGTGAGCGACCCTGGCCTGCTCTTTGGCCAGATCACCCTGCCGGGCAGCAACGCCACGGCCAATCGCGGCTTCGGCACCTATCACATGATCCGCGTCGACCCGGGCGCCCGCCTGCCCGGCATTCCGGCCCACAACCTCAACCTGTCGGCTTCGGCTCAGGTGCTGCCCAGCCTGAAGATGGGCCTCACCATGGTGGCGCGATCGGGGGTCTTCCTGCGCGGCAACGAGAACAATCGTCACCAGGCCGCCGGCACCGACCAGGAGATCGGCCAGTATTTCTGCAAGCAGGACGCCTGCCCCAACGGCCTGACGCAGATGCTCACCTCGGCCGGCCGGCCCTTCACCCAGCCGGGCCGGGTCGGCGGCTACGCCATCGTCAACCTCGACGCCCGTCTCAGCCTGTCGCGCGACCTGACGGCGCTGCTCCAAGTGGGCAATCTGTTCGACCGCCGCTACCTGACCGCCGGCCGGCTGGGCGTCAACCCCTTCTCGCCGGCCACCGTGGGCGCCGTCGGCCCCAGCGGCTGGAACTACAACGCCGCCGAATGGCAGAACGCCAGCTATGTGGGCCCGGGCGCGCCGCGCACCATCTTCATCGGCCTGCGCTGGGAGCTGGAATGAGCCTCACCCTGATCCTCTTCGAGCGGACCGGCCTGGTGGCGCTGGGCGGCGCCACCCGCGCCCTGTTC
>JBJOKP010000138.1:0-6267 GCA_046046045.1 Pseudomonadota bacterium
GTCCAGCGTTCCGGCTCGGTGATCTGCAGGCCGATGGCCGCGGCCTTGCGGGCCAGCTTCAGCAGGGCCCGGTCACGGCTGAACAGGGCCTGGGCGTGATGGGCCCGGGCGAGGTCGAGAAAGACCTGGTCGTCCTGGTCGCGGCAGCGCCAGCCCGGGGGCGGAGGCGCCGCGGGCGGATCGTCCACCCGGTGGCCATGGCGTTCCAGCGCCGCGGCGAGCACGGCCGAGTCCGGCGCCCAGCGGGCCAGCGCGGTGCGGCGCCAGACATGGCCCAGTTCCTCCACCATGCGTGGGCAAACCAGCCAGATCAGCATGCCCTTGGTCAGGGCTGCGGCCAGCGCGGCCACCCGGGGGTCGTGGAAGACCAGCCAGTCCAGCACGATGTTGCTGTCGATCACGACCTGGGGCACTTCAACCACGTCAGCCACGGGCTGCCTCCAGCGCGCCTTCAACCGCCAAGGCCAGGTCGAGCAGGGCGTCATCGCGCCCCTGGGTGGACCAGAGCATGAGGCCGACCGGCAGGGCGCCCGGGCCCTGGCAGGGCAGGCTGATGGCGCAGCCGTCGGCCAGGTTCACCACCATGGGATTGCGCAGCAGCAGGGCATTGGCCTCGAAGAAGGCCGAGTCGCTGGCCTGCAGGGCGGCGATCTCCGGCGGCTCGATGGGCACCGTGGGGCTGAGCACGGCGTCATAGAGCGCCAGGCGTGCGGCCAGGCGCTGCTGCCAGTCGGCCCGGTGGTGGCGCAGGCGGGCCAGCATGGCCTCGTCGATGGCCGCGCCACGGCGCACCCGGGCCACCACCCGCGGGTCGTAGGCTGCCTCGTGATCGGCCAGGCGGGCGCCATGCACCTGCCAGGCCTCGGCCGCGGTGATGCCGCCCTGGGCGGTGAGTTCGGGAAGCTCGGCCAGCTCATGGAGATCGACCAGGTCGATCTGCAGTCCGGCCGCGCGCAATTGGTCGAGGGCCGCCTCGAAGGCCGCGCGGATGCGTGGTGCCAGGTCGTCCATGAAATGGCGGGTGACCAGGGCGCAGCGCCGCGCGGCCAGCGGCCGGCCGGCCAGTGCGACCGTGCGATCGGCCAGCACCTCGTGCAGCATCACGGCATCCCGCACGCTCAGGCTGAGGGCGCAGACCGTGTCCAGGCTGGTCGCCAGCGGATAGGCTCCGGCGATGGGCACGCGGGACTGGCTGCACTTGTAGCCCACCAGTCCCTGCAGGGCAGCGGGGATGCGGATCGATCCCCCCGTGTCGCTGCCCAGGGCGGCCCAGGCGGCGCCGCTGGCCAGGCTGACCGCGGCACCGGAACTGGAGCCGCCCGGCACGCGGCCCTGGTGACCCTGGCGCTGCCAGGCCACGTTGGCCGGCGTGCCCTGGTGCGGGTTGATGCCCACGCCGGAGAAGGCGAACTCGCTCATCTGCGTGCGGCCGGTGAAGACCGCGCCAGCCCTGCGCAGCCGCACCACCGCCGGGGCATCCTCAGCCGCCGGCGCTGCATCCGCCAGCACCCTGGAGCCGGCGAGGGTGACCTGGCCGCTCACGTCGTAGAGGTCCTTCAGGCTCAGCGGCACACCCAGCAGGCGGGGCAGGGCGGTGGCGGGCTGGCCCTGCTGGCGGGCCTGGGCCCAGTGCTGGTCGGCCGCCTCGGCGGCGGCCCGGGCGGCGGCGTCATCGGCATCATCGAGATGGCAATAGGCGTGGGCGGCCAGGGGCGACTGTGCGGCAGCCAGGCAGGCCACCAGGCAGTCGCTCGGCGTGGTCCGGCCCAGGTGGAAGTCCTCGAGCAGGGCGGTGAGGTCGCGGGCAGGCAGGGCCATGGGCTATACTCTTCGGGTTTTTTCCGACGCCGCCTTGCCTGCTGATGCAGGTTGAACGCGACGCCTGCAGGGTGGATGCCCTGTCTGGATGTCTCGGCGGAATGCTAGTCGCTGGCCGGTTGCAGGAGCAGCCACCGTCGACCGGTCTGGGTGGGATGACCCCCGGTGGGGCCTGACGAGGCACCCCGGTGGGGCCAGCCATCCGGCGCGGAGAAGACTCAACCGCGGACCCGGCCAAGTCAAGGTGTCGGCGTCCTGCCTGTCTTCCGAGGTGGAAGCGGCGGGGCCGATTCAGGCCGGGTTCAAGACCCAACCTTTGGAGTACTCCATGTCCTTCTCGATGCGCGAAATGCTGGAAGCCGGCGTCCACTTCGGACACCAGACCCGCTTCTGGAACCCCAAGATGGCCCCGTTCATCTTCGGCCACCGCAACAAGATCCACATCATCAACCTCGAAAAGACGGTTCCGCTCTTCGAGGAAGCCGCCAAGTTCGCCAAGCAGCTCGCCGCCCGCCGCGGCACCGTGCTGTTCGTGGGCACCAAGCGCCAGGCGCGCGAGATCGTCGCCGCTGAAGCCCAGCGCGCCGGCATGCCCTTCGTCGACCAGCGCTGGCTCGGCGGCATGCTGACCAACTTCAAGACGGTCAAGGGTTCGCTCAAGAAGCTCAAGGACATGCAGGCCCAGGCGGAAGCCGGTCTGGAGTCCATGAGCAAGAAGGAAGGCCTGCTGTTCCAGCGTGAACTGGCCAAGCTGGAGAAGGAAATCGGCGGCATCCAGGACATGGCCGCCCTGCCGGACGCCCTGTTCGTGATCGACGTGGGCTTCCACAAGATCGCCGTGGCCGAAGCCCAGAAGCTGGGCATCCCCGTGATCGGCGTGGTCGACACCAACCACAACCCCGATGGCATCGACTACGTCGTGCCGGGCAACGACGACTCGGCCAAGGCCGTGGCGCTCTATGCCCGCGTGATGGCTGACGCCGTGCTCGACGGCAAGGCCAACGCCATCAACGAGGTCGTCGAGGCGGTCCAGTCCTCCGACGAGTTCGTCGAAGTCGAAGAGTCGGCCTGATCGTCTGTCTGCTTCACTGATCCGAGCGGCGCGCCAGCCACGTGCGGCGTGCTGAACCGGACGCCGGCCCCGCCCGCCTGAGTGGCAGCGGGGTGCGGCGTCCGGCGCCTTTCGGGGCACCCCGATTCGTTCTTCCCATCCCTGCGTTGCCGGCGCGTCTCCTTCACGTGAGCCCCGGCCGCCCTTCCTGGAGTTTGCGATGCCCGCCATTACCGCCAGCATGGTCGCTGAACTGCGCGCCAAGACCGACGCCCCCATGATGGAGTGCAAGAAGGCCCTGACCGAGGCCGACGGCGACATGGTCCGTGCCGAGGAAATCCTGCGCGTCAAGCTGGGCAACAAGGCCAGCAAGGCCGCCGCCCGCGTGACCGCCGAAGGCGTGATCGCCGCGGCCGTGTCCGGCAACACCGGCGCGCTGGTCGAGGTCAACTGCGAGACCGACTTCGTCTCCAAGAACGACACCTTCCTGGCTTTCGTCAACAGCTGCGCCAAGCTGGTGGCCGACCACAATCCGGCCGACGTGGCGGCCCTGTCGGCCCTGCCCCTGGCCATGGAAGACTTCGGCCCCACGGTCGAGGACGTGCGCAAGGGCCTGATCGGCAAGATCGGCGAGAACATGTCCATCCGCCGCTTCAAGCGCTACAGCGGTGGCGGCGCCCTGGCCCACTACCTGCACGGCGTGCGCATCGGCGTGATGGTCGAATACAGCGGTGACGCTGGAGCGGCCAAGGACAGCGCCATGCACATCGCCGCCATGAAGCCGGCCGCCCTGTCTTCCGCCGAAGTGCCGGCCGAGCTGGTCGAGAAGGAGCGCAAGATCGCTGCCGAGAAGGCTGCCGAGTCCGGCAAGCCGGCCGAGATCGTCGCCAAGATGGTCGAAGGCTCGGTGCAGAAGTTCCTCAAGGAGGTCTCGCTGCTCGACCAGGTCTTCGTCAAGGCTGCCGACGGCAAGCAGACCGTGGGCGCCTTCCTCAAGGCCGCGGGCACCAGCGTGTCCGGCTTCACCCTCTACGTGGTGGGTGAAGGCATCGAGAAGAAGCAGGACGACTTCGCTGCCGAAGTGGCCGCCCAGGTGGCCGCCGCCAAGGGCCAGTAAGCCCGTCTGCACGACGCCCGCGTCGTTGCCCGCGTCCTGCGGGCAGCGCGCGGGCGTTGTCTTGTCCGCCGCCAGGCCAGCCGGCATGGCGGCGCTGCCGGGAGGCCCGGGAAGTGCTTCCAGGGCCGTCCGGCACAGCGGGATGGCCCCGGTGCATGACCTACACTCCCGGACCGCCGCATTTCGAGGACGACCCAGTGCCCGCCTACAAGCGCATCCTGTTGAAACTCTCCGGTGAAGCCCTCATGGGCGACGACGCCTATGGCATCAACCGCGCCACCATCGTGCGCATGGTGCGCGAGATCCAGCAGGTCACCCAGCTCGGCGTCGAAGTCGCCGTGGTCATCGGTGGCGGCAACATCTTCCGCGGCGTGGCCGGCGGCTCGGTCGGCATGGACCGCGCCACTGCCGACTACATGGGCATGCTTGCCACGGTGATGAATTCGCTGGCCCTGGGCGACACCATGCGCCAGGAGGGCATGACGGCCCGCGTCATGTCGGCCATCGGCATCGACCAGGTGGTCGAGCCCTATGTGCGCCCCAAGGCCCTGCAGTACCTCGAGGAAGGCAAGATCGTCATCTTCGCGGCGGGCACCGGCAACCCCTTCTTCACCACCGACACCGCGGCCGCCCTGCGCGGCGCCGAGATTGGCGCGCAGATCATGCTCAAGGCCACCAAGGTGGACGGCGTCTACACCGCCGACCCCAAGAAGGACCCCTCGGCCACGCGCTACGTGAACCTGAGCTTCGATGAGGCCATCACGCGCAACCTGCAGGTGCTCGACGCCACCGCCTTTGCCCTCTGCCGCGACCAGAAGCTGCCCATCAAGGTGTTCAGCATCTTCAAGCCCGGCGCCCTGCTGCGCGTGGTCAAGGGCGAGGACGAGGGCACGCTGGTGCACGTCTGAGCCAGGCGCCGGCCGCCACCCGTCCTGCGGGTGGATGGATGGCGTCGCATCAAGTTTCCGGCAGCACCCTGGCTGCCCACCCCGTCCGGCCCGCCGCGGCGCCGGACATCGAGGATCCCCGCATGAGCATCGCCGACATCAAGAAGACCGCCGAGACCAAGATGGCCAAGTCCATCGAGGCCTTCAAGCACGAACTCACCAAGATCCGCACCGGCCGTGCCCACCCGGGCATCCTGGACCAGGTGCAGGTCGAATACTACGGCTCGCTGCTGCCCATCAGCCAGGTGGCCAACGTCAGCCTGATCGACGCGCGCACCATCAGCGTCCAGCCCTGGGAAAAGGGCATGGGCGCCAAGATCGAGAAGGCCATCCGCGAGAGCGACCTGGGCCTCAACCCCGCGACCATGGGTGACCTGATCCGCGTGCCCATGCCGGCACTGACCGAAGAGCGCCGCAAGGAGCTGACCAAGGTGGTGCGCAATGCCGGCGAAGATGCCAAGGTGGCGGTGCGCAACCTGCGTCGCGATGCCAACGAGCATGCCAAGAAGATGCTCAAGGACAAGCTGATCGGCGAGGACGACGAGCGCCGCAGCCTGGACGAGGTGCAGAAGCTCACCGACAAGGTCATCGCCGAGATCGACAAGCTCGTGCAGGCCAAGGAAGCGGAGATCCTGGCGGTCTGAATGGCCGGGCAGGGCCTGCCCGCCAGTGCGCGGGGCCCTGCGGTCTTCAGCCTGTCTGGCCGTCCCACATGAGCGCTTCCCGTAATCATCCCCCCGAGGCGGCCCGACCGCGCCATGTCGCCATCGTCATGGACGGCAACGGCCGCTGGGCCCGGCGGCGCTTCATGCCGCGCGTCGTCGGCCACAAGTTCGGGGTGGATGCGCTGGTGCGCACCATCGATGCCTGTGCCGATCGTGGCATCGAACATCTGACAGTCTTCGCCTTCTCGTCCGAGAACTGGAAGCGGCCGGCCGAAGAGGTGTCGGGCCTCCTGGACCTGGTCTTCGTGGCGGTGGCCAAGTACCTGGGCCGCATGGCCGAACGGGGCGTGCGCATCCGCATCATCGGCGACCGCAGCACGGTCAGCGACCGCGTGAGCGCTGCCTGGGACGAGGCCGAGCGCCGCACGGCTGACAACCGCCGCATCACCGTCAACGTCGCCTTCAGCTATGGCGGCCGCTGGGACGTGGTGCAGGCCGTGCAGGCGGCGGTGGCGGCCGGCCTGCGGCCCGAGCAGATCACAGAGGCCAGCATCGGACGCTACATGGCACTGGCCGATGCCCCCGATCCCGACCTTTTCATCCGCACCGGTGGCGAGACCCGCATCTCCAACTTCCTGCTCTGGCAGATCGCCTACGCCGAGCTCTATT
>JBJOKP010000139.1:0-6267 GCA_046046045.1 Pseudomonadota bacterium
CTGCGCGGCGACTCACACAGCCAGCAGCGACAGGATGAGCTCGGCCAGCCGGGCCGGCGCTTCTTCATGGGCCAGGTGACCGAGCCCAGGCAGTTCATGCAGGTGCATGTCCCAGCCTGGCCGACCGGCCAGTTCATCGTGGAGCGCCCGGGCCTGGTGGGGCGGCACGGTTGCGTCCCCGGCGCCGGTCACCAGGTGCAGGGTGGGCAGTCGCGTGGGCGTGTGGCTGGAACTGGTCCGGTTGGCAGCACGATCGACAGCCCGATGGAGGTCGCGCTGCAGCTGGTCCAGGTCCCAGTGGGCCATCATGGCCAGGGCGCCGCGCACATGGGCCGGGTTGCTGATGAGGCGGCCGTAGAGGGCCAGGCCGGTGGCATCCAGGGTGGAGCCAGTGGAGCGCACCAGGCGCTGCAGGCCCGCGCCATCCGCAGCCCGCCGGGCGACCAGATCGGCCACCCGGTCGGCCAGCCAGGGCTGATGATGCAGCACCCGGGCCAGGGCGGGCAGCACCAGCCTGGCCGGGCCGCTGAAGGGCAGCAGGGCGGCGTTGATGCCGATGAGGCAGCGCGGGGCCAGGCCACCATCCAGGCAGGCGCGCAGGGCCAGGGCAGCGCCGGCGGAATGGCCGACCACGGCCTGCGGCGGCAGGCTCAAGGCTTGAGCCAGGGCAGCGAGGGCTCGGGCCATGCCGGTCATGGAGGCGGCGGACGCGGGCAGGGCGGCGGACTGCCCATGGCCCGGCAGATCCGGCACCACCACGGTGCAGCGGCTGGCCAGGCGCGGCAGCAGGTCGCGCCAGGACAGGCCGGCCGAGCCCGTGCCATGCAGCAGCCACAGCGCCGGCCCCTGGCCCATGACCTGCACCTGCCAGCGCAGGCCGTTGACCGTGACCTGCCGGCTGTGCTCGGCATGGGGCCAGGCCGGCGTGCGGGTCTCGACCATTGCGGCCTCAGACATGGGCAGCTTCCGGTGCCGCGGATGACCGGCCAACTTGCAAAATGCCCTGCAGCGACAGGCTGTTTGGCACGCAGGCGCGGGCTATCATGGCTGATGAGCAGTGATCAAGCGCCGGTCCAGATGAGGCCTGACGCACCCCAATCGACGGCCGAGGTGGCAGGCCCCGCACGAGAGGCGCAGGCCGTCAACCTGGCCCAGGCCCTGCGTGAGGCCACCTGGGCCCTGCACGGCCAGGCCGAGCGCGCCGGCATCATGCCGGCCCTGCTGGGCGGTCGTCTGGCCCCGCATGTCTTCCATGCCCTGCAGCGCAATCTGCATGCGCTCTACGAGGTGATGGAGGCCGGCCTGCTGCAAGGCTCGGCCCATCCGGTGCTGGCGCCACTGCAGGACACCCGCCTGCCGCGGGCCGCCAGGCTGGCGGCCGATCTGGACGACCTGCACGGGCTTGATTGGCGCGAGGCCCTGCCCCTGCTGCCGGCCACGCGGGCCTATCTCGATCGCCTGCGCTCGCTCAGCCATGCTCAACCGGCCGGCCTGGTGGCCCATGCCTATGTGCGCTACCTGGGCGACCTGGCCGGGGGCCAGAGCCTGGCCCGCTGCGTCGTCCGCGCCTTCGACCTGAAGGAGGGCCGGGGCACCAGCTTCTTCCACTTCGGCGCCCCCGACCAGGCACGGGCCCTGGCCCTGGCCTTCCGCAGCCGGCTGGCCGAACTTGATCCCAGTGCCGGCGAGCGGGCCGTCATCCTGGCCGAGGCCCAGTGGTCGTTTGGCCAGCATGTGCGGCTGTTCGAGGAACTGGCGGCGGTGTGACATCGGCCGGGCGGCGTGTGATCCGCGCATGGGGTTCAGTCCACCGATGTGCCTGAACTGCCCGAAGCACCCTCGGCCGGCGCAGGGGGCTGAGCAGCCGCGGCCGCCGGCGCCGGCAGGCTGCTGACCTCGCGGATGCGGCCGTAGAGCAGGGCGGCGCGACGGGTCGAGGCTTCCAGTTCCTCCAGCAGCGGCGCCACCGAGGGGCTGGCCAGGCTGTCGGCGATGTCCATGGCCGCCAGGCTGGCGTTGGTGAAGATGGCGCCCATCACCACCTGGTCCGGGCTGGGCTCGCCGCCGGGTGGCAGGCCCAAGGGGGTGGCCCGCTGGATGGACTGTTCCAGGTGCTGGCGGGCGGCTGCCGCGCGCTTGGTGTCACTCAGGTCGCCCAGGGTGAGGATGTAGCCCAGCAGCGCGCCTTCTCGGCCGGGCACCACCTCGGCGCGCACGCTCACCGCCAGTTCGCTGGCATCGGGCATGAGCAGGGCCAGCTCGCTGCGCCAGGCCTGGTGGCCCTGGCGCGCCAGGTTCAGGCCGTGGCGCAGGGCCTGCGGATCGCTGAAGCAGCGCGAGATGTCCTCCAGCGTGGCCACGCTCTCGAGCGGCCGGGCCAGCAGGTCGGCAAAGGCCTGGTTGGCGAAGAGCAGGCGGCCGCCTGCTTCGGCGATGGCGACCGGCTCGTGCGAGTTCTGCACCGTGCTGCGCACGGCGGCCAGCTGGTGTTCCCCCACCAGCAGGCGCACGGCGTGCACCTGCACGATGATGTCGGCCAGCGCGCCACCCACGGCCCGGGCCAGGGCCAGCTCGGTGTTGCTCCAGGGCATGGCCGTGCCACGCACGATCTCCGACCAGGCCGCGAAGGATCGCCGCGGCGACAGCTCCAGCGGATCATTGCCCACCACCGGCTTGGTCGGGTCACCCGCCCATGTGACGTTGAGCAGCTGCTCCTTGCGGAACCACATCAGGAAGTCGGGCTGTCGCACCGAGAGCTTGACGGCCAGCACCCCGCTGGCCATGGGCGTGAGGCTGTCGAGGTCGGCGTTGGCCTGGGCCACCGAGGAGCAGGCAAACGGCGCTTCCACGTACTGGCTGTCCACCCAGCGCTGCAGGGCGCGCAGCTCGGGCGTGGAAGGCACCTCGCCCGAAGTCAGCAGCTCGCCGTCGTAGAACAGGGCCGCGCCCGTGGCCTCCAGCGGCTGCAGCAGGGTGCGCGGGTTGCGGAACAGGGCCAGGCGCCAGTCACCCTCGGTGGAGGTCGCCTCGACCAGGCGCTGCTCCAGCCGGCGCACCAGGATGGCGACCTGGGCATGGGCATAGTTCTCGATGGCGGCGATGCGGGTGGAGGCCACCTCGGCCAGCAGGTCGCAGGTGGCGCGCAGGGCCACGCTGAGGTTGCGCGGCGCATAGTGGTGCGCCGCCACCAGGCCCCAGAGCTTGCCCTCGCGCACCAGCGAGATCACCAGCGTGCCGGTGACGCCCATGTTCTTGAGGTACTGCAGGTGCAGGGGCGACATGCTGCGCAGGCCGCAGAGCGACATGTCCAGCTCCGCGCCGCTGCCCGGCAGCTGGCGCGGCACCAGGGGCGCGGCCTGGTAGTGCACGTCCACCAGCACCCGCACCCGGTTGCGCAGGTAGAGCTCGCGGGCGCGCTGCGGGATGTCGGTGGCCGGGTAGTGATGACCCAGCAGGGATTCCAGCCGCGGGTCACGTGCCTCGGCAATGATCTTGCCGTGGCCGTCTGGGTCGAACTTGTAGACCATGACTCGGTCGTAGCCGGTCAGGCGGCGCACGCTGCTGACCAGTGCATCGGCCAGCGCCCCCAGCGTGGCCGCATGGCTGAAGCCTTGCAGGATGGCGCTGAGCTGGTCGAGGCCGGCTTCGGCCTCGCTGCGGCGCAACGGTTCGAGTTCCAGCACCAGCACGCCCTGGTGGGCCACGCGGTGCAGGCTGCCGTCCCAATGCAGGCGGGGTCCTTCGGCCTGGGGGCTGGATTGGCTACTGGCCTCGGCCTTGGCCGCGGTCCAGGCATGCAGGGGCGCGGGGTCGCCGAGTTCGGGCCGGCCCAGCTGGCGGGCCACCACGGCCGCGAGGTCGCCGCCCAGGCGCGCCAGCGGCTGCTGCAGCAGGTCGGCCACGGCCGGTCCCAGCAGCGCGGGGGCATTGGCCGAGACCTGCAGGATGGTCAGCTCGGCCGTCTCGGCCAGCACCAGCAGCACGCCATGGGGCTGGATGGAGCCGGCCAGATGGATGAGCTCGCGCTCGCAATTGGTCAGGTCGGCCTGGCCGAAGGGCGGGCTGTCGTCGTCCACGCCGGTGCCGTTCAGTTGAGCAGGGTCGGGGGCAGCTCGCCGGAAGGCCGCAACAGACTGGCCAGACCGTGCCGCTGTGCTCGCAGGATCAGGCTCTCGGGCGTGATGCCCAGCCAGTCGGCCGCGGCCACGAGGTCGCCCTGCACCCGGGTCAGCGCCGTGCGCATGAGGTGGCGCTCGGCGGCAAAGCTGGCTTCCTGCATCAGCTCGGGCAGGGAGACATTGCCCAGCTGGGCCGTGAGCAGCTCGATGGCCTGCACCAGGTCGCCCACCGGGCGCAGGCCCGTGGGCGTCTCGGTGCGCCTCAAGGTGAGGCCGATGCAGACCTGGTCACCCTCGTCGAGCAGGGCGGCCGAGACCTCGACCTCCAGCGGCTGCAGCGGCGTGCCCAGGGACACGCGCACCTGCGAGGCGATGCCCAGGCGCCGCACCTCGGCGATGAGCTGGGCCAGGCGGCGCTGCGGATCGCCCAGCACATCCCCCATGAGGCGGCCGCGCACCTGCTGCTCGGTGCTGGTCTGGCTGCACAGCAGCAGGAAGGCCGGGTTGGCGATCTGCACCCGGCCGCTGGAATCGGTGATCACCACGCCGTCGGGCGTGTGCTCCACCAGTTCAGCCAGGCGCGAGGCGTCCGGGCTGCGGGCATCCACGCGGCGGGCCCGCACCATGAGCAGCAGGGTGGTGTTGCCATCCACCGTGGCGCGGAAGGGCGTGGCCGAGATGTCGATGGCCGTCTCCGGCCGGCTTTCCAGCCTCACCCTCAGCTCGGCCGGGCGGCCGCTGGTGCGGGCGGCGATGAGCAGCTGGTCGACGGCCGGCCGGCCGCCCGGCTCGATGCCGGTGCTGGCCGGCTGGCCCACCAGCTGGTCGCCGGCCAGGCCCAGCAGCTGGGCGGCGGCATGGTTGGCCTCGATGATGGTCAGCCTGGCGGCATCCACCACCATCACCGCATCGGTCGCGACCTGGAAGAGCAGGCGGTAGCGTGATTCGGCCTGGCGCTGGCGCCAGTATTCGCGCTCCAGCTCCTGCTGCACGTCGAGAAAGCGCTGCTGGATGGCGGCGATGGCACGCAGGTCGCGGCCCACGGCCAGCACCGGCCCGCCCTGGCCCAGGCGGATGGCGGCAAAGGCCACCGGAATGTCCAGGCCCTCGGCGCCCGGCAGATTGACCTCGCGGCGGCGCGACACGCCCTGGTGGTCGACCTCCTGCAGCAACTGCTCGATCTTGCCGCGCGTGCCGCTGGTCACCGTCTCGACAAAGGGCTTGCCGATCCAGTCGCCGGCCTGGCGGGTCAGCGGTGCGTCGCCCTGGGCGACCTTGCGGATGATGCCGTCCGCCCCGATCACGAGGGCGATGTCGCTGGCGATGGAGACAAAGGTTTCCGCGAGTTCGGGAGCCAGTCCGGCCAGCGCGCCCAGGCCTGTGGCCTCAGAGGGGGGGGAGCTCATGCCGATGTCCCTTCGTTCCGGTTTGCCGCCACCACATTCCTCTTGTTGACGTCGACAGACGTTGGACAGTGCGGCGACTGTAACGCATCGAGCCGTCAAGCCCGGCCGGGCAGGAGCCCCGGAGTAAGCACTATTGTCAATCAAACGTGACACTCATACGATTAATCCATGTTGACAACAGTTCCGCCGCCGAAACAGCCCGCGAATCGGCGCCGCCAGCCCCATGCGGTCGTCATCGGCAGCGGCTTCGGCGGCCTGGCCGCCGCGGTGCGGCTGGGCGCGCGCGGCTGGCGCGTGACGGTGCTGGAGCAGCTCGACGCCCCCGGCGGGCGCGCCTACGTGTGGCGGCAGGACGGCTACACCTTCGACGCCGGCCCCACCGTCATCACCGCGCCCTTTCTGCTGGAGGAACTCTGGCAGCTGGCCGGCAAGTGCCTGGCCGACGACGTGAGGCTCGTGCCGGTGGCGCCCTACTATCGCGTGCGCTTCGACGATGGCGAGGTGTTCGACTACAGCGGCGATCCGGACGCCATGCGCGCCGAGGTGGCGCGCATCTCGCCCAGCGACGTGGCGGGCTACGAGGCCTTCCTGCGCGCCAGCCAGGCCATCTACAGGGTCGGCTTCGAGCAGCTCGGCCATGTGCCCTTCGACCGCTGGACCGACATGCTCAAGGTGCTGCCCCAGCTGCTGAAGCTGGAGGGCTACCGCACCGTCTGGCAGCTGGCCTGCAAACACGTGAAGCA
>JBJOKP010000140.1:0-6252 GCA_046046045.1 Pseudomonadota bacterium
CAACATCGTGCAGGCCTTACACCGCGGTGACGTGCAGGGAACATGGCCTGCCGGGCCGCCACTCGGCGCGGCGGTGAGCTTCCTACAATGCCGCGCCGCCGGCAGTCCCGTCTGCCTTCTCGCCACTGCACGCCACAAACAACTGCCATGCCCGTCAACCTGAGCGCCCCCGATCCCTCGTCCCTGCACCCGGTGGCCGGCGTGACCCTGGGCGTCACCATGGCCGGCGTGCGCAAGGCCAACCGGCGCGACCTCACGGTGATCGAACTGGCCGCCGGCAGCGCCGTGGCCGGCGTCTTCACCAGCAACCGCTATTGCGCTGCACCGGTGCAGCTCTGCCGCGATCACCTGGCAGCGGGTGCCGGCCAGGGCATCCGTGCCCTGGTCATCAACACCGGCAATGCCAATGCCGGCACCGGGGCCGATGGCCTGGCGCGCGCCCGCAGCGTCTGCGAGGCCCTGGCCAGCCGCCTGGGCGTGGCCCCGGCCCAGATCCTGCCCTTCTCCACCGGCGTGATCATGGAGACCCTGCCGGTCGAGCGCATCGTCGCCGGCCTGCCCGCGGCGCTGGACGCCTGCCGGGCCGACGGCTGGGCCCTGGCCGCCGAAGGCATCATGACCACCGACACCCTGCCCAAGGCGGCCTCGCGCCAGATCCAGATCGGCGGGCGCACCGTCACGGTCACCGGCATCAGCAAGGGCGCGGGCATGATCCGGCCCAACATGGCGACCATGCTGGGCTTTGTCGCCACCGACGCGGTCATCACCCCGGCCCTGCTGCAGCCCCTGGTGAAACAGGCCGCCGATGCCAGCTTCAACCGCATCACCATCGACGGCGACACCTCGACCAACGACAGCTTCGTGCTCATCGCCAGCCAGCAGGCCGGTCATGCGCCCATCACCACGCTGGACAGCGCCGAGGGCAGCGCCCTGGCCGAGGCCATCACGGCGGTGGCGGTGCAGCTGGCCCAGGCCATCGTGCGCGACGGTGAAGGCGCGACCAAGTTCATGAGCATCGTGGTCGAAGGTGGCCGTACTGAAGACGAGTGCCGCCAGGCCGCCTACGCCATCGCCCATTCCCCCCTGGTGAAGACCGCCTTCTTCGCCAGCGACCCCAACCTGGGCCGCATCCTGGCGGCGGTGGGGTATGCCGGCATCGCCGACCTCGACCAGGGCGGCATCGACCTCTGGCTGGACGAGGTGCATGTGGTCACCCAGGGCGGCCGCCATCCGGCCTACCAGGAGGCCGACGGCGCCCGGGTCATGACGCAGGCCGAGATCACGGTGCGCGTGAGCCTGGGCCGCGGCACGGCCCGCACGACGGTGTGGACCTGCGACCTCTCGCACGACTACGTCAGCATCAACGCCGACTACCGCAGCTGATCGAGGCGCCGGCCGCCGGCCGCCGGCCGGCCGGTCGCTCAGGCAGCGGCCCGGCTGGTCAGGGCGTCCGGTTCGGCAGCGTCTGACCGAAGTGCTCCTGCATCTGCTGCAGCGGCTGACGGCGCCGCCAGGCTGGCCATGGCAGCGGCAATGCCGGCCTGCATGGCGTCCTGCAGGTTCTCGCTGCGGGCCGCGGGCGCGGCTATCACCCCGGCCGTGCCGGCTGCCGCAGGCGCTGAGGCTGCATCGGCCGGCGCGGCGGCCTCGTCCTCCAGCGCGCTGGCGCTGGGTCCCGGCTCGACGGCGGGGGCAATGGCGTCGGCCTGATCAGCGCCTGCCGGCGCCGCGCTGGCCGCAACCTGGGACAGGACGGGAGGCTCGACCGGCAGGGCCGGCTTGACGACCGAGGCCAGCGAGGCGCCGGCCAGCGAGGCGGCAGCGCCAAAGGTGCCGCCAGCGGCTGAGCTGGCGGCCTTCTGCCCGGCCGCCGGCATCAGCGCCACCAGCTGGCGCACCAAGGCTGCCTTTTCCTCCTCGTGATTGCTCACGGCCTGGGCCAGGCGGGCCCGGCTGGCGGCCACCTGCACCCGCAGCGTGTCGATCTCGGCGGCGGTCTGCTTGCGCTCCAGCGCGGCCTGCTGCTGGTTGACCTGGTTCTTCACCAGTTCCTGGTTGACCCGGCGCAGCTGGTTGCCCAGCTCGCGCAGCTGCTGCTCGCGCAGCTCGATGCGCTGGGCCAGGTCGACCGGGGCACTGCCGTGCTTCTGCGCATGGTCCAGGTCCTTGCGCAGCTGGTCCAGGGCCATCAGGGCGGCTTCGTGTTCGGCGCTCATGCCGGCCATCTGCTCGGTATGGCGGAACTCCACCGCCTCCAGCGTGTGCTGCAGGTTGATCGCGCGGTGCAGGCGACGTGACGTGGCACCGACCAGCACGCCCAGCAGGGCGGCCATCAGCAGGTAGAACCACAACTGGGCCATCAGGTACATGGCAGGAACTCCGGGTGGGACGCCTGGCCGTGCCGCAGCGGCTGCGGACGATGGACGTCAGGGCATTGGACAAAGGCCGACGCGGTGCGAGTGGCGCCGCGGCTCATGACTTCTCTCCGGGCGCCAGGGTGACCTCGACGCGGGCGGCGTCATCACCCAGCACCTCGCGCGGGCCGGCACCCAGGTGGACGCGGGCGGGCGCCAGGCCGCGTGCCACCAGCTCGGCGCGCAGGGCCTGGGCGCGGCGCTGGGCCAGCAGCAGGCTGCCGCCGGCGGCCTGGGCGTCGGGGTTCGAGGCCGCGCCGTGCACCTCGCGCAGGCCGTGCACCTGCACCCGGCCGGCGGGGCAGCGGCGCAGCAGGGCGGCCAGGCCGTCCAGGCTGTCGTCCTGGCCCACCTCCAGGGTGGCGCTGCCGGCCCGGAAGCGCAGCACCTGCTGGCGCTGCCGATCGGCCAGCTCGCGCTGGCAGGCGGGGTCGGGTCGCTCCAGGGTCGTCGCGGCTGCCACGATGGTTGCACCGGGGCGGCTGCTGGGGGCCGACGCCGGCGCAACATTGTGGGTGGCCGCAAGAGGGGCCGCGCCCGGAACGGGGGCCTTGGCCGCCTCGATCACCGGTTTGCTGCCCGCACTGGCAGTACTTCGAACATCCACCTGCGGCGCCGGGGGGGCTGCGGTGCTGTCCGCGGCGGACGCGCCGACCTGGGCTGGCGCCGCAACAGGCAGGCCGTGGCTGCTGCGCCAGGTGGCCTGTTCGGCCGGGGACATCAGCTCCAGTCGCAGGTCCAGGCTGGCATAGACGCCCGGCACGCCCCGGTAGCGGGCCAGCAGGGTGGGCGCCAGGGCGTTCAGGGTGCTGCGGGCCTCCTCGCTGGGCGCCTTGCCCCTGAGCGTGGCGGCCTCGCCGCGGATCTCCAGCGCTGACCAGTCGAAGCCGGCCTCCACCAGCTCGCGGTTGGCGGCCTCCTGGGCACGCAGGCGCAACTGGTCCGGCCGGGCTTCGCCGTGCACGAAGCCGAACCAGCCCACGCCCCACACCGCCACCGCCGCCGCCCAGGCGCACCAGCGGCAGCCCTCAGAATTTCGTCGCATCCGGGCCCTCCGCCCACCAGCTTGCCGTCAGACACTGCGTCCACCGGACCTTGCCAGCGCTGGCCAGGCGCGAGACTTTTCGCCCTCGCCGGCAGCGCGCCGCTGAAGATAGCCGCGCCGCTCCCCGAGGCGCGAGGCAGGACCCCACGCGAACGCGGGGCGGCGCGGGTACGAGATCACGCCCGCGCCGGGAACGAGAGGCATCGCGAGCCCCAGCACGCAAAACGGCCCGCGCGAGGCGGGCCGTGAGCAATGACAAGCCGGGCGGGATGCCGGCCCCGGTGTGTCACCTCGGGCCCAGCTTTTCCCGGCTTCAGGCCGCAGCGATCAGAAGGCTTCCCAGTCGTCCGAGCCGCCGCCAGCACTGGCGGGCTCCGGCGTGCTGGCACGGGCTGGTGCGGCGGCGGCTACGGGCGCGGCCGCGGGGGGGCTGATGCTGCTGCTGCTGCCACGGGCCGCGGGCCGCGCTGCGCTGGCCGGCTTTAGCATGCTGGCCGGGGTTGCCGCATGGATCACGGCCGGGCGGCTGGCTGCCGGCTTGGTCGAGGGGATGGCGTGGCTGTAACCGCCGCCGCCGGCCTGCACGCGGAAGAAGGCCACCGCCTCCACCAGCTGCGTGGCCTGGTGGCGCAGGCTCTCGGCCGCGGCAGCGCTTTCCTCCACCAGGGCGGCGTTCTGCTGCGTGGCCTGGTCCATCTGGCTCACGGCCTGGCCGATCTGGGCCACGCCCGAGCTCTGCTCGGTGCTGGCGGCGCTGATCTCGGCCACGATGTCGCTGACCCGCTTCACGGCGTTCACCACCTCGTCGATGGTGTGGCCGGCGCGGTCCACCAGCTGGCTGCCCTGCTCGACCTGCTCCACGCTGTGGGTGATCAGGGTCTTGATCTCGCGGGCAGCCTCGGCGCTGCGCTGGGCCAGGTTGCGCACCTCGCCAGCCACCACGGCAAAGCCGCGGCCCTGTTCCCCGGCGCGGGCGGCTTCCACCGCGGCGTTCAGGGCCAGGATGTTGGTCTGGAAGGCGATGCCGTCGATCACGCCGATGATGTCGGCAATCTTCTTGGAGCTGGCGTCGATGCCCTTCATGGTGTCCACCACCTGGGCCACCACCTCGCCGCCCTGCACCGCCACGCCTGAGGCGCTCATGGCCAGCTGGTTGGCCTGGCGGGCGTTGTCGGCGTTCTGCCGCACGGTGCTGGAGAGCTGCTCCATCGAGGCGGCGGTCTCCTGCAGCGCGCTGGCCTGCTCCTCGGTGCGCTGGCTCAGGTCGCCATTGCCCTGGGCGATCTGCGAGGCCGCCGTGGCCACCCCCTCGGCGCTGGCGCGCACGCCACCCACCACCTGCGAGAGCCGGCTGTTCATCTGCCCCAGGGCGCCCATCAGTTCGCCGATCTCGTTGCGGCTGCTGGCGTCGAAGTGCTGGGTCAGGTCGCCCTCGGCCACCCCCTTGGCCAGGTTCACCCCCTGGGCCAGCGGGCCACTGGTGGAGCGGATGATCCACAGCGCCGTCAGGCTGCCAAAGACCAGGGCCAGCAGTCCCACCCCCAGCACCGCCCATTGGGTGGTCTGGATGGACGATTCCACCGTCTCGGCCGACTTGCTCATCAAACCCTGCTGCAGCTCGATCAGCTCGTCCAGCGCCTTCATGTAGGCCAGCTGCGCCGGGCGGGTTTCCTTCAGCAGGGTGTCCATCGCCGCCGGCCGGTCACCCGCCTTGCTCTGGGCCAGCATGCGGTCCAGGCTGGCGCGGTAGGGCGTGCGGGCCGCCACCACGGCGGCCAGGGCCTTGCGACCTTCCTCGCTGGTGATGCTCTTTTCCAGCTTGTCCAGGGTCTCGGTGATCGTCTTGGAGGACTGGGCGATGTCGGCGTACTGCCCGTCCAGTTCCCGGGGCTCGCTCATGATGAGCAGGTTGCGGGTGCCGCGGGCCACATCGTTCAGTTCGTTCTTGATGGTGCTGGCATCGACGATCTTGACGTAGCGGTCCGTCATCACCAGCCTGAACTCCTCGCCGATGGCCCAGACCTCGGTCAGCGCCACCAGGCCCAGCAGCACCAGAAAGCCACCCAGCGTGGCAAATCCCAGCACCAGCCGGGTCGAGAGTTTCATGTCCTTGATGTTCACGGTCTTCCCCTTGCGGAGCGCAGCCCCACGGAACAGCCTGCGCGGCAACGCCGCACCCGCGGCGCCGTCCAGCCAGGCCTTGTGACGCAGACCCGATGGTGCCGGCCATGGTCAGGCCACCAAGGCTGGAAAAGCAGGGTCCTGACCCGCCTAAACCGCCCCGCCACGGTCACGGCGGAGCTGTCCGCCAGGCGTCGCCCCGGTGCCGGGCGGCCTCCTACACTGGCTGCGGCCGGGCCACGACCAGGCCGCGCCCGCGGTCGCCCCGGCCCGGCCCCCAGCACACCCTCAACCGGAGACACCCACCATGATCCAGCTCTGCGGCCTGCCAATCTCCAACTACTACAACAAGGTCAAGCTCGCCTTGCTGGAGAAAGGCATCCCCTTCGAGGAGGTGGATGTGCGCACCGGCTCCAAGGACGAGGCCGTGCTCAGCTGCTCGCCCCTGGGCAAGGTGCCCTTCCTGCGCACGCCCCAGGGCCCCCTGTGCGAAAGCGAAGTCATCATGGCCTGGATCGAGGCCGCCCATCCCGGCACCCCGCCCTTGCTGCCGGCCGACCCCTGGGCCGCCGCCAAGGTGCGCGAACTCTCGCAGTTCATCGACCTGCACCTCGAACTGGTGGCGCGCGACCTCTACGCCCAGGCCTTCTTCGGCGGCACGGTGAGCGACGA
>JBJOKP010000141.1:0-6245 GCA_046046045.1 Pseudomonadota bacterium
CACCCTCCGACTGGCTGCTGCGCCACGCCCATCTGCTGGCACCCGGCATGGCCGCGCTGGATCTGGCCTGCGGCAGCGGTCGCCATGTGCGCTGGCTGGCCGAGCGTGGCCTGCAGGTGACCGGCGTTGACCGCGACGCCGCGGCTCTCGCCGGCCTCACCGGCCTGGCTGGAGTGACGCCGGTGGTGGCCGATCTGGAAGCCAGCCCCTGGCCCGAGGACAGCCTGCGACCCGGCCACTTCGACCTGGTCCTGGTGACCAACTACCTCTGGCGGCCGAACTGGCCGCGCCTCGCCGGCCTGCTGGCGCCGGGTGGCTGGCTGATCTACGAAACCTTCGCCCTGGGCCAGGAAACCGTGGGGCGACCGAGCCGGCCCGACTTCCTGCTGGCACCTGGCGAACTGCTGCACCTGGCCGCGGCCAGCACGCCGCCCCTGGCCGTGCTGGCCTATGAAGACGGCTGGCTGGCCGCAGGGGACATCAATCAGCCGCCGCGCCGCATTCAGCGGTTAGTGGCCTGGCGAGAGGCTGCACTGCCGGACGACCAGGATGGGAACGCGCAGGCCAGCCAGCCCGTCTGGCCGCAGGACCGCCGCCTGCCTCAGAACCTGCGCCCCGGGTAAGCACGGGCCTGTGGTCGGCCGCGGCCCGCCAGGGCGGCAGACCCCGCCGGATAGAATCTTTGTCTCTTCAGGACCGACACCATGACCCCTATTGAAGGCAGCATCGTTGCGCTCGTGACGCCGATGCACGAAGACGGCAGCGTCGACTATCCGACCCTGCGCAAGCTGATCGACTGGCACATCGCCGAAGGCACGGCCTGCATCGGCGTGGTGGGCACCACGGGTGAATCCCCCACGGTCACGGTCGAGGAACACTGCGAGATCATCCGCGTCGCCGTCGAGCAGGCCAAGGGCCGCGTGCCGGTGATGGCCGGAGCCGGCGGCAATTCCACGCACGAGGCCATCGAGCTCTCGCGCTTTGCCAAGAAGGTCGGCGCCGACTGCACGCTCAGCGTCGTGCCCTACTACAACAAGCCCACGCAGGAAGGCATGTATCGTCACTTCCGCGCCGTGGCCGAGGCCGTCGACATCCCGATGGTGCTCTACAACGTGCCCGGCCGCACCGTGGCCGACATGACGCCCGAGACCACGCTGCGCCTGGCCGAGGTACCGGGCATCATCGGCGTCAAGGAAGCCACCGGCAACATCGAGCGGGCCTGCTGGCTGATCAAGCAGCGGCCGCGCCACTTCGGCGTGTATTCGGGCGACGACGGCACGGCCGTTGCCCTGATGCTGATGGGCGGCCAGGGCAACGTGAGCGTGACCGCCAACATCGCCCCACGCGCCATGGCCCAGCTCTGCAAGCTGGCCGTCGCCGGTGATGCGCGCGGCGCCGCCGAGATCCACCTGCGCCTGCTGGCCCTGCACAAGCAGCTCTTCGTCGAGCCCAACCCCATCCCGGTGAAGTGGGCCATGGCTCGCCTGGGCCTGTGCGGCGCCACCCTGCGCCTGCCCATGGTCGACATGTCGCCCAGCCTGGCGCCGGCCATGGAAGCAGCGCTGCAGAGTGCTGGCCTGCTCTGAGCACCTGCCCCTGCCGGCGATGTCTCGGCCTGAACGGGCGTCGTCGTCTCCGCCCTGGCCGGCACCGGTCCCAGTTGATTGTCCTGCTGCCGGATTCCCCGGAAGCCCCCCTACCTCGCCCGCCCGCCTGACGCACCGCATGACTTCGATCCCCCGTCCCCTGGCAGGCCAGCCGGCTCTCCGCACTCCGTCCTCTTCCATCTCGCGAATCGCTGCCGCCGGCACCCTCGGCACGGCCGGGCTGGGCCTCGCCCTGGCACTGGGCGGCTGTTCATCGGTCAGCGACGCCCTGAGCCCCACTCGCGTGGACTACAAGGCGGCCAGCGTGCGCAACTCACCCCTCGAGATTCCGCCCGACCTGTCCCAGCTTGGCAAGGACGCCCGCTACCAGCCCACCGCCGGCCAGGTGGTCAGCGCCAATGCGCTGCAACAGCCGGCCAGTGGCCCGGCGCTGGCCAGCTCCCGGCCCGTGGCCGCGCCAATCGCGGCCAGCGTGGCCCTGGTGGCCTCGGGCGGCGCGCGCATCGAGCGCGCCGGCAGCCAGCGCTGGCTGGTGATCGACCAGACACCCGAAGACCTCTGGCCTCGCCTGCGCAACTTCTGGATCGCCAACGGGCTTGAGATCACCCAGGACAACGCGCCGCTGGGCACCATGGAAACCGGCTGGATCGAGAACCGCGCCAAGCTCCCGCGCGACGGCATCCGCCGGTTCGTCGGCGCGGCTGCAGATGCGCTGTACGACTCCGGCCAGCGTGACCGCTACCGCCTGCGGGTGGAGCGCAGCGCCACCAGCAATGGCAGCGAGATCTTCCTCAGCCATCGCTCGGCGGTGCAGGTGGTGATCGGCCCGCAGAAAGACCGCGTGGAGTGGGAACCGGCGCCGGCCGACCCGCAGATCGAAGCCGAGATGCTGGCCCGCCTGATGCTGTACCTGGCGCCAGCTGCGACCGCCGCAGCCACCAACACCCCCGAAGGTGCCGCCGCCCTGGGCGCCGCTACCGCGGCGGTGGAGAAGGCACCCAGCGCCCCGGCCCGTGCTCGACTGCTGGATGGCAGACCGGCCGCCAGCCTGCAGGTGGACGACGACTTCGCTCGGGCCTGGCGGCGCGTAGGTGCGGCGCTGGACCGCAACGGCTTCACCGTGGAAGACCGCGACCGTGGCCAGGGCCTCTACTTCGTGCGTTATGTCGACCCCAAGCTGGCCGGCAAGGATGAGCCTGGCTTCTTTGCCCGCGTCTTCGGCGGCGCCAAGAAGGAAGACCTGGGCGGCACGCGCTACCGCGTGGGCATCAAGGCCGAGGGCAAGGCCAGCGTCGTCGCCATCTTTGACAACCAGGGCGCACCGCAGAACAGCGAGTCGGCCCGCAACATCATCGGCCTGCTGCTCAACGAGCTGCGCTGAGCAACCGCCTGCGCCCGGGTGCAGGCCCGGGCACCGAGCAGTGCCGCTCCAACGGGCTGCGTCCACCTCGGAAAGCTGCAGCCCGATTCGACAGCCAGGCCACAGACCCATGCCGGTGTCTGCCTGATTGGCGTCACTGGAAACTGTGGCGCAAACAACAAAAAAGCCGCCCAAGGGCGGCTTTTGCTCGTCCGGACCGGTCAGGGCCTGGTGACCAGGCCTGCCGGATCCGCTCGAAGAATTACTTCGAAGCGGCGGCCGAAGCGGCGTCAGCGGCGGGAGCCGAAGCAGCACCGGAAGCAGCGTCAGCGGCGGGGGCCGAAGCGGCAGCCGGAGCAGCGGCGGGGGCCGGAGCAGCAGCGGGTTCTTCCTTCTTACCGCAAGCGGCCAGGGCGAAAGTGGCGATCAGGGCGGCCATCAGGAGCTTGTTCATTGCTTGGTGTCCTCAGTGCTAAGGGTCGTCGAAATACCGGTAATCGTTGGACCTCTGTGGCGGCAACCCCTGCCTGCTGGCTGGAAATGACGCCTATTCATATCGTCCAGTCCTAAAAGTCGTGAAACCGTGCTAGCTGTTTCACGTCCAGCCCAAGAGTATACATGGCCGCCGGTTTCAGATCGAGACCCCATGCACCAGAAGAGATCTCGGTGTAACTCAGGGTTGCCACCTAGATTGTGTTAAGAGCTGTTACCCGGCGTCTGCATAGGCTGCAGCCAGCCCTGCTCGCACCAGGCCAGCAACTGGCCGCGCAAGCCCTTGCCGACCTTGGCCAGTTCCTGGGCCGACAGGCAGCGCCGGTCGGCCAGCAGCCGCAGCCAGCGGGCATCCGCACCGGCCACACGCCAGGCTTCACCGTTGAGGAAGACATGCGCCTCGTCGTAAAGCATGCAGCTCTCCGGTGCCAGGCGCAGTCCCGCGGGCCAGGCCGGATCCACCGCCACCTCAGGCGCATGAAAGGCCACCTGCGGCTTGGGCTCGCTGAGGTATTCGCCCAGCGCACGTTCGATCACCAGGTCCTCCGCCAGGGCCTGCTGAACACCCTTGCGGGCGAACTCGATCAAGGCCGTGGGGATCGCCCCGGCCGCCGTCACCGCCCCCTGCTCCGGATCGGCATAGCGCTCGCCATCGGGCTGGGCGATGCGGCCGAACTCGAAGGATTCGTCGATGGCATCGGCGATGCGCAGCAGCACCTCGCGGCTGAGTTCCTGGCGCGCCGGCGAGCGGAAGCCGGCCGAGCAGGTCATGCACTCGCCGTCCACCGCATCGCCGTCATGGGCCCAGCGTGGCGGCAGGTAGAGCATGTCGCCGGGCTCGAGCACGAACTCCTCCTCGGCCTTGAAGTTGGCGATGAGCTTGAGCGGCACGCCGGCCTTGAGCCTGGCATCGGGCATCTGGCCGATGCGCCAGCGCCGCCGGCCTGCCACCTGGATGAGGAAGACATCGTAGGAATCGAAATGCGGGCCCACGCCGCCGCCTTCGCTGGCCCAGGAGACCATGAGGTCGTCCAGCCGCGCCTGGGGCACGAAGCGGAACTGCGCCAGCAGGTCGTCCGCCGCCGGCACATGCAGGTTGAGCCCCTGCACCAGCACCGTCCAGCCCGGCTGGGTGAGCGGGGGCAGCGAGCGCCGCGCCAGCGGCCCGTGGGCCAGCGCCCAGTTGGCGCTGCGACCCTTGCCGGTGCGCACCACCAGGCGCGATTCGATGTTCTCGTCCGCTGCCAGGCGGAACAACTCGGTGCGACTGACCGGCGGCTTCACGCCGGGCAGGGCCTGGCGCACCAGCAGCGGCTTCTTGTGCCAGTGGGTGGCCATGAACTGGGCCGGGGACAGGCCGCCCAGCAGGGCCAGGGGCTGGTCCGGGGCAGGCGGCAGGACAGGCCGTGCAGCGGCCAGGGATGCAGGTGTGGAACTCATCCCGCCATGGTAGTGAGGCCGGCATCCGGCTGTCCTTGCGCCCGTCGAGCTCGCGGCCATGGTCTGCCCATCCCATGAGCCCCATGCGATGATGACCACCATGTTGATCCATGCTCCCTGCGTCGTCAGCCTGCGCTGGCGACTCGAAGACGCCCAGGGCGAACTCATCGACGAACTCGCCGAAGCCATCGAGTTCTTCTACGGCGGTGAGGACCTGCTGGCCCGCGTCGAAGAAGTCCTGGCCGACCAGGGCGTCGGCTTTGCCAGCCGCGTCAAGCTCGAACCCGACCAGGCCTTCGGCCAGTACGACGCCGAACTGGTCTTCTTCGAGGCCCGCGACATCTTCCCGGCCGAGATCGCCCCCGGCATGCAGTTCGACGGCCCGCCCCCGGGCGCCCAGACGCCGGACCTGAGGCGCGACGCCATCTACACCGTCACCGAGGTGTATGACGAACACGTGGTGCTGGACGGCAACCATCCGCTCGCCGGCATCGCCCTGGTGCTGGACCTCAGCGTCGACGCCGTGCGCGAGGCCACGCCCGAGGAACTGGAACGCCGCAGCGTGGACCACGGCGAATTCACCGTGCTGAGCAAGCCGCCCTCAGGCACCGCCTTCCACTGACACGCACCGCCTTCCACTGACACGCACCGCCTTCCACTGACACGCCAGCGCGGCGGCGCAGCAGGTTTCGCCGCCTGCCTCAGCCCCGCCCGGTCGAGCCGAAGCCGCCCTCGCCGCGCTCGCTGGTGGTGAAGTCATCCACCAGGTGGAACTCGGCCTGCACCACCGGCACGATCACCAGCTGGGCGATGCGCTCCAGCGGCTGGATGGTGAAGGTGGTTCCGCCGCGGTTCCAGCAGCTCACCATGAGCTGGCCCTGGTAATCGCTGTCGATCAGGCCCACCAGATTGCCCAGCACGATGCCGTGTTTGTGGCCCAGACCAGAGCGCGGCAGGATGAGGGCCGCCAGCCCCGGGTCGGCGATGTGGATGGCCAGCCCGGTGGGGATGAGCGTGGTCTGGCCCGGCGCCAGCTCAATGGCCGCGTCCAGGCAGGCGCGCAGGTCCAGCCCGGCCGCACCGGGCGTGGCATAGGCCGGCAGCTGCGCGGCCATGCGTGCGTCCATCACCTTGAGCGCAATGCGGGCGGGGCTCATGCGGCTGCTCCTGCGGCGCTGCGCGCGGCCAGGCGGCGGGCGATCTCCGCCACCAGTTCCCGCGCCAGGCTCAGCTTGTCGCGGCTGGAGCCATCGGCCGGCAGCGGCGTGGCCGTGCTGGCATCCACCAGCAGCAGGGCGTTGTCGTCCTTGCCGAAGGTGGCCGGCCCCAGGTTGCCCACGATGAGG
>JBJOKP010000142.1:0-6238 GCA_046046045.1 Pseudomonadota bacterium
CCAGACTCTACGGCGGGCCATCAACCGGGTGGGTTCGCCCGGTCTGGCGCGAGCGCCACCGGCGAGTTCGTCCTGGACGGCCTGATCTCGACCACGCCAGATCGTCGAGCCTCACTGCCTGGCCACTGGGCTGATTGCCCAGTCCGGCCGTCCTGACATCCTGGCCGCACTGGCAGACGGCGTACCTGCAGGCTCTTGCCACATTCAGGCGCGCCGCTCCCCACGCTTCGCTTCGTCCATACCCAGCAATGGTGCTGCCCGCTCCTGCCTGAGCCATTCGGCAGGGGCATGCGGCGGCCTGTCCATCATGACCACCAGAACTCCCACCATGTCCTCCACCCCCTCTTCGACCACCTTCCAACGTCCTCTTCACGCCCCCCAGGTGCGGCATGCCGCTCTGCGCCTGCAGCCACTGGCCCTGGGGGTCGCGCTGGCCTGCAGTGCCCTGGGGGCCTCGGTCGCCCAGGCCCAGACCGCGACGTCCAGCCTGGCGCCGGTCACCATCACCGGCTCGCCGGTGATCGAGGCCAACGTGACCGACAGCTTCGGCGCCCAACGCACCACCGTGGGTGAGCAGCAGATCCGCGACCTCAACGCCATCGACCTCTCCTCGGCCCTGCGCCGCAGCAATGGCGTCACGGTCTCGCGCTTCAACCCCGTCGGCTCCTTCGGTGGTGACGAAGGGGGCGCGGTCTATGTGCGCGGCATGGGCGCCAGCCGGCCAGGCGCCGAGATCCGCACCTATGTGGATGGCGTGCCCTTCTACATGGGCGTGTGGAACCACCCGCTGCTGGACTTCCTGCCGGTGCATGGCGTGAGCGAGATCAGCGTGTTCAAGGGGCCGCAGCCCCAGACCTATGGCGACAGCTTCGCCGCCATCGACCTCACGCCCAAGCGCGCCCGGCGGCCCGGCGTCTCGGGGGAAGGCAGCCTCAGCCTGGGGAGCTACTCGACCCTGGTCGAATCTGCCGCCGTGGGCTGGCGCAGTGAACAGCTCGACGTGCTGGTGAGCCAGGGCCACGCCAAGTCCGACGGTCACCGGCCGGATGCCGACGGGCAGCTGGACAACGCCATGGTGAACGCCAATCTGGCCATCGACAGCCACTGGAGCGTGGGCCTGCTGGCCCTGTCGGCCTACAACAAGGTGAAGGATCCGGGCGAGGACGGCCTGCCGGCCACCAAGACGGGCACCTTCACCACCCGCGGCAGCCTGGCAGCGGTCTCCCTCTCGCATGACCATGGCGCAGCGCGGGGCCGCCTGCAGGTCTACAGCAACAGCGGCCAGGGCCTGTGGGACCAGCCGACGGTGGACGTCCGTTCGACCTTCGAGCTCTCCGGCCTGCGCTGGAGCGAGACCCTCACCCCCTGGCAGGGCGGCGAGGTGGTGGGTGGCGTGGACATCGAGCGCAGCAATGGCACGGTCGCCTTCGACGGCTTCACGGCCTATCCGGGCACGGCGATCAAGCTCACCCAGCCCCACCTGGCCGTGGCGCACCGGTTCAACCTCGCCAGCGGCGCCACCTTCACCCCGTCGACCGGCGTGCGGCTGTATGACTCCAATGTGTGGGGCAAGGTCACCGCACCCCATCTGGGCATGGTGTTCGAGGCCAGCCCCGGCCTGATCTTCCGGGCCCACCAAGCCAAGGGCACCGCCTATCCGGGCCAGGGCGCCCCTCTGCTCAACGCCATCGTGCCGCCTCTGGCGGGTGCCACGCCCCAGGGCTGGCGCGACCTCAAGCCCGAGGACATGGACCACTTCGAGTGGGGCATGCGTCTCTCGCCGAGCACAGGCACGGTGCTGGACGTGGCCTTGTTCCGCGACCGCGTCAAGAACCGCTACGTGATCGCCTTCCCGCCGGCCGTCAGTGCCCCCAGCCTCATCACCCTGGGCAGTTACGACGTGCGGGGGGCCGAGCTCTCCTGGCAGCAGACCTGGAGCCCGGCCCTGGGCAGCTATGCCGGCTTCACGGCGCTGGATGCCACCCGCGACGACCTGCCCTACATGCCGGCTCGCAGCCTGAGCCTGGGCACGACCTGGCGCAAGGGCGGCTGGCGGCTGAATGTGGACGCCCAGGCCCAGGCCGGCATGCTCACCCTGAACCGCGGCCGCGGTGCCACCGACACCAACACCCGCGGCGTGAGCGGCTTTGCCGTGGTGAATGCCAAGCTGGCCCGCGACCTCGTGCCCGGCGTCGAAGGCTTTGCGGCGGTCGAGAATCTCGGCGGCCGGGCCTATGCCTATCGCCCGGGTTATCCCATGCCCGAACGCGCGCTCCAGCTGGGCGTGACCGTCAAGCTGTGAGGCCCGTGAAGCGCTCCTGAATCCCCTCCCTCGCCCATTTGGAGACCGGCACATGACACCTGATTTCGCCCGCACCGCCTTTCCCGCGCCGCAGCCCGGTCGATGGAAGCCCCGCAATAGATGGGCCTTGACCCTGGCCGTGACCCTAGCAACCACCGCGACGCTGCCAGCCTGGTGTGCCGAGGCCTCGGCGGCCGACCATGGCGGGCACCCAGCCTCTGCCTCCCACAAGGCAACCGGCAAGGCGAGGCCGCCAGCCACCGACCTGGCGGCCATCCGCCAGGTGCTCATGGCGCAGTTCGATCGTCCGGACGCCAGACTGCAGGTTCACCCCGTGGTGATCGAAGGCGCTCATGCGGTGGCTGGCTGGCGCCAGGGTGAGCGTGGCGGCCGTGCCCTGATGAAGCGGGTGGGTCAGGAATGGCAGATCGCCCTGTGTGCGGGCGCCGGCCTCACCCAGGCCAGCCTGCTGAAGGAGGCGGGCCTGTCCGCCGTCGCCGCCGATGCCCTGGCCACCAAGCTCGCCAAGGCCGAATCCGCCCTGGATGCCACCAGCCGCAAGCGCTTCGACAGCTTCGAGGGCGTGGTGAAGATGGATGCCCAGGGCCACCACCCGCCCGCCCATGCCGGTGGCAGCAGCCACGGCAGCGGCGCCACACACGGCGGCGCAGGTCCACATGCCGCCCCAGCGGCCTCGTCCGCGCACCGGCCCTGAGGAGATCCAGGCACAAGGGGCGCCCAGCCTGGCAGGCTTGGGCTGGCCCAGTGCCTGGAGGCCACGGTGGCGGCCAGTGGCTCAAGCAGCAGCTGGCTAGTGCGCTGGCCATGCAGAATCCAGCGCTGCCTCCGCCGGGCCAGGCTTCCGCCTTGGCGTGGCCAGGCCCGACACCCCAGCCCCACCACCCAGCCACGCACCGATGGGACAACGCCATCCTCCTGCAGCACCCAGAGCCTCGGCCGCTGGGCCGGTCGCCGGCACGCGGCTGGACAAGTGGCTGTGGGCGGCCCGCTTCTTCAAGACCCGCACCCTGGCGGCCGAGGCCATCGGCAAGGGGCGCATCCTGGTGGATGGGCAACTGGCCAAGGCGGCCCGTGAGGTGCGGCCCGGCCAGCGGCTGGAGATCCGCCAGGGCGACTGTCCCCTGCCCCGGGTGGTGGAGGTACTGGCCATCAGCAGCGTGCGAGGCTCGGCCACCCTTGCCCAAGGGCTTTATGCGGAAACGGCCGAAAGCATCGCGGCCATCGTCGCCTGGGCCGAGCGGCGCCGCCTGGCGCCCGAGCCGGCCGACACCATCACCCAGGGCCGCCCCACCAAGCAGGCCAGGCGCGAACTGAGCGACTGGCGGCGCTGGAGCGCGGAATACCAGGAAGATCCGGAGCGCTGACGCTGCGGCCTGCCCCTTGGCCCATCAGGCAGCAAGGCCGCGCAATCCACCCCAGCAGCCCCAGGAATGACATCGGCCCGCCAAAGCGAGCCGATGTCCAGGGGCAGTGACCGCGCCGCCAGGTGCTGCCGGTGGCGGCCGGCAACAGGCTTCGGATCAGTCCTTCTCGGGCTTGATCTTCGTGGCGACGATTTCGGTCGACGTCCCCACGACATTGCGGATGCCTTCGACGTCGAGCTTGATCGTGGTGTCCTGCTTGATGTCCAGGCCGGTCTCCAGGCCGCGCAGGAAGAAGGTCAGGGCGTTGTACTTCACGGTCACCACATCGGTGCCGTTGACCAGCAGCGTGAAGCTGCCTTCGGTGGCCGTGTTGCCCGGCGCGACCACATTCACATTCCCCTCGACCTCGACGGTGACGCCCGTCACGCCACTGCTCGACGCACTCTCGCACTTGATGCTTCGGGCCGTGATCCCGCCAGTGGCATCGGGCACACCCTTCACCTCGACGTATTGATCGTTCGCCAGGGCGTTGACCGCGCCGCAGCGGGTGAAATCAAGAACGGTCTGCGCGTTCTTGGTCACCAGCACATCCCGCATGGTGAAGGTGCTCGTATCCGCATCCACCGCGGTCAGGTTCAAGACGTTGCCATGGAGTTCACCCAGTTCCTCCTGCTCCCGAACCTGGTATTTGGTCGCCCGGAGCGTCACGCCGTCACTCTGCAGCACGCCGCGCACGCGCACCTGCTTGCCGTTGGCCAGCGTGCTGGTGCCGGTGTTGTTGGCCGTGTCGTAGTTGGTGACCGTCAGGTTGCCCAGCGAGAAGGTCTTGGCCGTCTCGTTGAGATTGGCGACCACCCCTCCCACGTAGTCGTCGAGCCGGGCCTCGGTGCGGGTCGACACCCGCACTCGGCTGGCCACCAGGGGGCTACCAGCCGTAAAGCCATCCTTGGCCGCGAAGACTGCGGCATAGGCACCATTGACCAGGTCCCTGGTGCTCGGGCTGACCGTGACGCCCGTGCGAGGCAACTGGACCTGGACGCCGCCGACAACAAAGGTCGCATCGGCAGAACCAACCTGGGAGTAGTTGGACACCAGACCAGACACCCGCAACCCAGGCTGGGTGTTGAGCACCTCCACGCGGGTGGCGATCAAGCCCAGGGGGGAATCCACCGCATGCACCTCGACAAAGACGCCACTGGCAAAGACAGCACCTGAGCTTTCATCGACGATCGTGACCGGACCATTCGCGGCGATGTTGTTGATCAGGATGCGCTGGCCGAGCACCGTGAATTCGCCGGCAAGCTTGTTGGCCACAGGACCGATGTAGCGGGGCTCGATGCGCATGGACTTCACCACGCCAGAGCCTTCGACATCGCCGGAGAAGGAGAACACCACCTGCTGCCCGAGCTTGGTTTCGGCACGCACGCCACCGGCGGCACTGTCGGCCGCACTGCGCTCGATGGAGGCGGCGACCTGGCTGTCGTCGAAGCGCACGCCGTCCACGATGATGCTGCCGAAGCCGCTGACGGTGCCGGTGGCATTGCCGACGTTGGCGCCGGTGCCATTGCCGCCGACGGCACCGCCGCCGCCGCAGGCGATCAAGGTGGCCGACACCATGGCCACGAAGGCCGCCAGGGCGGTGGAACTGCGCGCCGCGGTGGTCTGGGCGACCAGCCGTGCGGCGACCTGGGAAAACGGGGACCTGAGCATCGAGTAACTCCTGGTGGTCATGAGGTCGGGCTTAGGGTTGCCCGGGGCGGGTGTCGCTGGCAGCGACCGGGGCGTCAGCCACCCGCTCGTGGTAGTAATAGACGCCAAAGCGCATGCGCGAATTGGCGTTGGTGTCGTTGGTATCGAGCTCGACCCGGTCGGTGGCGGACTTCACCATCACGTCGAAGGCCTTGCTCCAGAGTTGCCGGGCCACATTCTGCAGAGCCTGCACCGAGGCGACGCTCAGACCGTCGGCGAAGATGCTCTGCTCAAGAAACTTCTGTTGCTCCGGCCGGGTGAGGTTGTGCACCGCCGCAGCCAGGTGGTCGGCGGTGTTGATGGCCAGGGTCTGCGAGGCGTTGGCCTGGCGCGGATCGGTGGCGAAGGAGTCCGAATCCAGCATCACCTGTTCGCCATCGGCATGCACCAGGCCCAGGCGCTGCAGTTCGTCCAGCAGGGTGCGGGGATGGACGTCGCTGGATACTTCGCGGGCCAGGGCCTCGAAGCTGGGCACATTCCCCATGCGTGCCAGGGTCGGTCGCGGGCGGAAGCTGCTGCGGCCATCTGCATCCGTCACTGTCTCGCGGTAGGCCGGATCGGTCAGCCAGCGCGTGAACAGGGCGATGGCCGGGCTGGGGTGGTAGGCCTCGCGCGGCACCGAACCCGTGCCCAGCGTGCGCACATCCTTGCGGTGCACGCCGGACAGCACGCTCAGCGCCGAGTCGGTCACCTTGCTGCCGCGGTCTTCCAGTTCGCGGCGGGCCTCGGCCAGGAAAACGCCCTTCAGGGCCTGGGCCAGCGGCCCGTACTGCACCCCGCTGCGCAGCAGCCAGCGCACCAG
>JBJOKP010000143.1:0-6230 GCA_046046045.1 Pseudomonadota bacterium
GGATGCCGGGGCCCTGGCCGATCTGGTCGACGAGCTGGTGCTGGCCGACCGCGTGGCGGCCGACGAAGGCGGCAAGGTGCTGGTGTGGACCGGCGCGCCCGCGGCCCAGGCCGATCCGTACGAGACGCCGGCCGCACCCGAATTGGTGAGCGCAACGCCGGCGCCGGCCCGGACTGGCCTGACGCCGGCTCCGCACCGTGCCGCATCGGCCAGCCCGGCGGGCGAGCGGCGCCAGCTCACCGTCATGTTCTGCGACCTGGTGGGCTCCACCGCGCTGTCCGAACGCCTGGACCCCGAGGACCTGCACCAGCTCGTCACCGCCTACCAGCAGGTGGTGCAGCGGGTGATGCAGCGCTACGAGGGCCATGTGGCCCAGTACCTGGGCGACGGCATCCTGGCCTATTTCGGCTACCCCCGCGCCCATGAGGACGACCCGGTGCGGGCGGTGCGCGCCGGCCTGGACATCCTGGACGAGGTGGCGCGGCTGGAGCTGCACACGCCGCTGCTCGCGCCCCTGGCCCCCCAGCTGCAACTGCGCCTGGGCCTGCACACCGGCCCGGTGGTGATCGGCGCCGTGGGTGCGGCGGGGGAAGGCGGCCGCACCGAGACCCTGGCCCTGGGCAAGACGCCCAACATCGCCGCCCGGGTGCAGGCCGCGGCCGAGCCCGGCACCCTCTACCTGAGCGGCCCCACCCAGCGCCTGGTGCAGGGCCTGTTCGACTGCCGCGACCTGGGCCTGCACAGCCTCAAGGGCATTGCCGAGCCCCTGCCCCTGCACCAGGTGCTGGGGCCGGTGCGGGCCGGCGGACGCGGCGAGGCGGCCACCGCCCCCGGCCTCATCACCCCGCTGCAGGGCCGCGGCGCCGAGCTGCAGGCCCTGCTGCAGCGCTGGCGCCAGGCCCGGGCCGGGCAGGGCCGGCTGGCCACCCTGGTGGGCGAGCCGGGCATCGGCAAGTCGCGCCTGCTGCAGGCCCTGGGGCAGGCGGTGGCCGACGACGGCGGCATCGAGCTGGCCTTCCGTGCCTCACCCTTCCATGGCGGCAGCGCCCTCTATCCGGTGGTGGAGCTGCTGAACCAGCTGCTGCAGTTCGGCCGCGGCGACGACCCGGCCACCCGGCTGCGGCGGCTGCGGCGCCTGCTGGCCCGCACCGGCCTGGCCGACCGCACCACCCCGCTGCTGCTGCTGGCCCGCCTGCTCGCCCTGCCCCTGCCCGCAGGCCTGGCCGAGGCAGCCGCCAGCGCCGCCGCGGGCGAGGCCGGCCGGCGCGCCACCCTGGCCGCCCTGGCCGAGCTGCTGTGGCGCCTGGCCGCCTCGCGCCCGGTGCTGGCGGTGTTCGAGGACCTGCACTGGGCCGACCCCTCGACCCTGGAGCTGCTGGAACTGGCCCAGGCCCGCCTGCCGGAGGCGCCGGTGCTGCTCACCCTGGTGACCCGCCCGGGCACCGCCCTGCCCTGGGCGGCCGGGCCGCAGCATCTGCAGCTGGACCTGGGCCGGCTGGGCCCGGCCGACATCGCTCGCCTGGCCGCCGACGTGGCCGGCCAGCCCGTGCCGCCCGAGGTGCTGGAGCTGCTGGTCAGCAAGACCGGCGGCGTGCCGCTCTACGTGCGCGAGCTGACCCAGGACCTGCTGGACGGCGGCCTGCTGGCCCCGCGCGAGGGCCGCCTGGTGCTGACCGGGCCGCTGCCCAGCGCCAGCATCCCCTTCTCGCTGCAGGACTCGCTCACCTCGCGCCTGGACCGCCTGGGCCCGGTGCGCCGCCTGGCCGAGCTGGCCGCGGTGCTGGGCCGCGAGTTCAGCCCCGACTGGCTGCTGGCCCTGCTGGCGGCCGAGCCGCGCGAAGACAGCCGTGGCGGCAGCGACGACAGGAACGAGGTCAGCGCTGACGCCAGGCAGCAGGCCCTGGCCCAGGGGCTGCAGACCCTGTGCGAGGCCGACATCCTGCAGCGCCAGGGCAGCGGCAGCGAGACGCGCTACGTCTTCCGCCACGGCCTGCTCTGCGACGCGGCCTACCACTCCCTGCTCAAGCGCCGCCGCCAGCTCATCCATGCCCGCGTCGCCCAGCTGCTGGAAACGGTCTGGACCGACAGCGCCGCCCGCCATCCCGAGCTGGTGGCCCACCACCATGCCGAGGCCGGCCAGCCCGGCCCGGCCCTGCGCCACTGGGAACGCGCCGCCCTGCAGGCCATGGCGCGCTCGGCCCACCGCGAGGCGGCCGGCCACTATGCCGCCGCCCTGGCCCAGCTGCGCAGCCTGCCCGCCGGCACGGCGCGCGACCGCCAGGAGCTGGGCCTGCTGATGGCCCTGGGCGTGCCGCTGTCGGTCAGCAAGAGCTGGGCGGCGCCCGAGGTGCGCCAGGCCCATGAACGCGCCCTGGCGCTGTGCCTGGCCCTGGGCGAGACCGACCAGCTTTTCCGCGCCCTCTTCGGCGTGTGGTCCAACGCCCAGGTGCAGGCCGACTACCGCACGGCCACGCCGCTGGCCAACCAGCTGCTCAGCCTGGCCGAGCGGGCCGGCGACGACGGCCTGCGCCTGCAGGCCCGCCGCGCCCAGGCCATCGTCTGCCTCCACACCGGCCAGTTCGAGGCGGCACTGGCGCACTGCGATGCCGGCGTCGCCCTCTACGACCCGGCCCGCCACCATGCCCATGTGCAGCAGTACTGGCTCGACCCGGGCGTGGGCTGCCTCTGCTACGGTGCCTGGGCCCTGGCCTGCATGGGCCGCCTGGGCCAGGCCGCGGCACGCGCCCAGCAGGCCCTGGCCCTGGCCGAGGGCAGCGGCCACGGCTTCAGCGTGGCCTATGCCCGCCACTTCTGCGCCGTGATCCATGAACTGCGCCGCGAGGCCGGACCGCTGCGCCTGCATGCCCAGGCCCTGCTGGACCTGGCCCAGGCCCAGGGCTATTCACCCTTCATCGCCTGGGGCCAGCTGATGCTGGGCTGTGCCCGTGCCCACGAGGGCCAGGCGGCCGAAGGGGCGGCCCTGATCCGCCAGGGCCAGCAGGCGGCGCAGTCGGCCGGTGCGCGGGTGGCGCGCTCGGGCTCGCTGGGCGTGCTGGCGGCGGTGTACGAACGGGCCGGCGAGGTCGAGGCCGGCCTGGCCACGGTGCACGAGGCCCTGGCCTTCGTGGCCCAGAGCGAGGAGACCTTCTACGAGGCCGAGCTGATCCGCCTGCGCGGCGCCCTGCGCCTGCGCCAGGGCGCGCCCGAGGCCACGGTGGAGGCCGACTACCGCCGCGCCCTGGAACTGGCACGCCAGCAGGGCGCCCTGCTGTGGAGCTTGCGCGCCGCCATCAGCCTGGCCCGCCTCAAGCTCGGCCGTGGACAGGGTGCGGCGGCCTGCCATCTGCTGGAGGGCGAACTCGCCCGCCTGCCCGAAGCGCCCAGCACCCGCGACCACGAGGACGCCAGCGCCCTGCGCGACCAGGCGCTGGCGCTGGCGCGGGCGGAAGGCCAACGCCTGGCCTGAGCGTCTGGTTCAAGCTGAGTCTGAGGAAGGCGCTGCGCCGCGCTCAGGCCGGAAAGGCCCGCGCCACGGCGGCCGCCACCTTGGCCTGCGCACCGTCGGGCAGATAGCTGCCGTGGGCAGCGATCAGGCGGTCGAAGCGCCAGTCGCGCAGCAGGCGCTCGAAATCCGGCCGCAGCGAGCCGCCCGGCGGGCTGACCTCCTTGAGCCAGATCGGCCCCACCACCGTGGTGCGCGGAAAACCCAGCAGCGGCATGGCGGCCTTGGCCATCAGGCTGTGGTGGGCGTAGTCGCCATAGTGCTGCAGCGAATCGCAGGTCAGCAGCAGGCCACCGCGACCGGCGACCGGCGTGGTCAGCAGCAGGGCGGATTCGGGCTGCGTGGCGGCGTCGAAGGAAAAGAGCTGCAGGCCGGGCAGGGGCGGCAGGTGATCCGGCGCCAGGCGGTGATGGCCGGCCGGCGCCGGGTAGCGCCGGCTGCCTGGCCGGCACCAGTGCTCGACGCCGGGAAAGTGCGCGCGGTACCAGGCATCGTCGATGCCGTGCATGGCGCCCAGGCTGAGGAGGCGGCGCACCCGACCCAGCTGCGCCAGCGCCGCCATGCCGGCCTCGCCCAGGCGCATGGGATTCACCAGGGTGAGCTCGCCGGCATGGCGCAGCACCGTCATGTTGCGCGAGATGCGCAGCAGCGGCTGCAGGCGCAGGCTGCCGCGGACGAGGAAGACGTCGTCCTCCAGCGCCACCAGCGGCGCATGAGGCTGGGCGGCCGGCACCTTCATGCGGTGGCACCCGCGCCGGGAATGGCCTGCGCCGGCTGCCAGAACCAGCCCAGGTGCAGATGGGCCAGGGCCTGCCAGGCCCGCAGCGGCAGATAGGCCGCCAGCACCCAGGCGTGCCAGGTGCCGTTCCACATCTGGCCCCACCACATGCCCCACCACAGCAGGTACAGCGCCGCGGCCAGGCGGGCGAAGCGGCGCAGCGTCGCCACCTCGGTGCAGCCCAGCATCAGCGCACTGGGGATGGCCCACATCGCCCCCCAGAAGCCGTAGCCCTGGGTCATGGCCGCCGTGTAGGCCGACGGCTGGCCAGCGTCCGGCAGGGCGATCCACACCGGCATCAGGTTGACCCAGGGCGTGAGCGCAATGCTGAAGGCCACGATGCATTCCAGCACCGTGATGCGCAGGCAGAGGCGGTAAGAGGCGGGGAGCAGGGCAGGGACGGGCATGGTGCGGGCAGTGTAGGGGCCGGTTATTTCAGTTCGAGCTTGACGACTCGATGCCGGCACCGTCCCGGAGCCAGTCCCACTCAACCCGGTTGCTTGTCCCTGCTTGGCTTGTGCCTGGTTGTCCCGGCGTGCGCGGCATCCCGCTCGAGCCACTCGCGCAGCGCGGCGTTGATGCGGGTCTGCCAGCCCGGACCCTGGGCGCGGAAGCTGTCCAGGATGTCCCGGTCCAGGCGGATGGTGGTCGATTCCTTGTCGCTGCCGGCCGGACGGCCCCGGCCTCGCCGTGCGGCGGCGAGGCCAGCCTGCATCTCCTCGCGGCTGAGCGGGCGGTCGGCCTCGTCCCTGCCGTCCCACACATAGGGCACGCCGGCCTGCACGCGCGGCAGGTCGCTGCGCCCTTCGCCGCGGGCCTGCGCGGCGCGGGCTTCAGCGAGGCTCATCGAAGTCGTTTTCGAGCCACTCATGGTAGGCCTCTCGTTCCCCGGCGCTGGCAGGCCGGAAGCTGATGATGCGCAGTGTCGCGTCGCGTTCCTGATGAACCACGGTGAGCACGGTCAGCACCTCGAAGACATAGGCGAAGGACTGCATCCGCCATTCCCCGCCACGGGCACTGGGCAGGTCCAGCCGGTAGGGGCTGTCGAGCACCAGGACGGCGTCGAGGAAGTCCAGGCCATGCTTGCGCAGATTGGCCTCGCGCTTCTCGTCGTCCCAGCTCAGCCTGTCTGGCATGATGATTTATTGTTGTAACGCTTATTCGGTCCTGTCAAGCGATCCGCATCAGCCCCTGGGACTGGCCGGCTGCATCGGGAAAGGGCCGATGGTCGGCCGCCGGAAACCACGGGCACCATCACCGCCCTGGCGCTGACCTTGATCCCCCCATGAACACACCTCCCTTGCCCACGCCCGCCTTCCCCGGCCCCCTGCTCGTGATGGGCACGGGCGCGGTGGGCGGCTTCATCGGTGGCGGGCTGCAGGTGGCGGGGGTCGAGGTGCATTACGTCGCCCGGCCGCGCATGCGGGCGGCGCTGGCGGCGCATGGTCTGCGCCTCAGCCATCTCGATGGTCGTGACACCCAGCTGCCGGCCAGCACGCTGCATCTGCATGAGGCCGTGCCGGCTGGCCTGGCGCCAGCCCTGGTGCTGCTGTGCGTGAAGAGCGGCGCCACGGCCGAGGCGGCGCGTGAGTTGGGCGACGTGCTGCCGGCCGGCACCTTGGTGCTGTCGCTGCAGAACGGGCTGCGCAATGCCGAGGTGGCACAGGCCGCAGCACCCGGCCTCACTGTGCTGGCGGGCATGGTGCCCTACAACATCGCCGAGCGCGGGCCGGGCCATCTGCACCGCGGCACCGAGGGCCGGCTGGCCGCCCAGGCCCATCCCGGGCTGGCGGCATGGCTGCCGGAGTTCCAGCAGGCCGGCCTGCCCCTGAAGCTGCACGAGGATCTGCAGCCGGTGCAGTGGGGCAAGCTGCTGCTCAACCTCAACAACCCGGTGAACGCGCTCTCGGGCCTGCCGCTGCGGGCCGAGCTGCTGACCGCCCGGCATCG
>JBJOKP010000144.1:0-6228 GCA_046046045.1 Pseudomonadota bacterium
GCTACGGCACCGGCTCCAACCATGTGCGCGAGAAGGACGGGCTGTGGGCCGTGCTCTTCTGGCTCAACCTGCTGGCCGTCACCGGCCAGAGCGTGGAGCAGCTGGTGCGGGCGCACTGGGCGCGCTTCGGCCGCCATTACTACTCGCGCCATGACTGGGAGGGCGTGGAGACCGCCCGCGCCGACGCCCTGGTGGCCGACCTGCGCGCCCGCCTGGCCAGCCTGCCCGGCAGCCGCTGGCCCCAGGCCGGCGCCGGCGTGCCAGCCGAACTGGTGGCCAGTCTGCAGATCACCGCGGCCGACGACTTCGCCTACACCGACCCGGTGGATGGCTCGGTCTCGCAGCGCCAGGGCCTGCGCCTGATGTTCGCGGGCGGCTCGCGCATCGTGCTGCGGCTCTCGGGCACGGGTACCAGCGGCGCCACGCTGCGGGTCTACTTCGAGCGCTACGAGGCTGACGCGGCGGCGCACGACCTGCCCGCCCAGCAGGCCCTGGCCGGACTGATCCACGCGGCCGAGCAGATCGCCGGGCTGACCACGCGCACCGGCCTGTGCGGGCCAGCCGTGATCACCTGACCCTGCCGGCGACGCGGCCGGGCTGAGGCGGATCAAGGCCGTCGCGAACAGCCCGCCCGCCCCGGCTCACGGCGCCGGACGGCCCGGCCCCGGGCCTAGGACGAAACAACCGGCCATGGCAGCATGGCCCCAGAAAGACCCTCGGAGACTCTCCATGAATGCCAGCTCACAGCACCCCAAATCGCGCACCGCCGCCCGCCGCACCCTGGCCCTGGTGCTGGCCGGCGGACGCGGATCGCGCCTGCGCGACCTGACCGATCGCCGCGCCAAGCCGGCCGTGCACTTTGGCGGCAAGTTCCGCATCATCGATTTCGCGCTTTCCAACTGCCTCAACTCGGGCATGCGCCGCATCGGCGTGATCACGCAGTACAAGTCGCATTCGCTGCTGCGCCACCTGCAGCGCGGCTGGAGCTTCCTGCGCAACGAGATGAACGAGTTCGTCGACCTGCTGCCGGCCCAGCAGCGGGTGGACGAGGAGAGCTGGTACCGCGGCACGGCCGACGCGATCTACCAGAACCTGGACATCATCCGCAACTCCACGCCGCCCGACTACGTGCTGGTGCTGGCCGGCGACCACATCTACAAGATGGACTACTCCATCATGCTGGCCGACCATGCGGTGAGTGGCCGGGGCGTGACGGTGGGCTGCATCGAGGTGCCGCGCGAGGAGGCCAAGGGCTTTGGCGTCATGGCCGTGAACGAGCAGCGCCACATCACCGCCTTCGTCGAGAAGCCGGCCGACCCGCCGCCCATGCCCGGCCAGCCGGACAAGTCGCTGGCCAGCATGGGCATCTACATCTTCAGCGCCGACTACCTGTTCCGCCTGCTGGAGGAGGATGCCAATGACCCCAGCTCCAGCCACGACTTCGGCAAGGACCTGATCCCGCGCGCGGTGCGCGAGGAACAGGCCTTTGCCCATCCCTTCGCCATGTCGGCCATCGCCAACCCGCCCTATTCGCATGCCTACTGGCGCGACGTGGGCACGGTGGACGCCTACTGGGCCGCCAACCTGGACCTGGCCTCGACCACGCCCGAACTCAACATGTATGACCGGGACTGGCCGATCTGGACCTACCAGGAGCAGCTGCCGCCGGCCAAGTTCGTGCACGACGAGGTGGGCCGCCGCGGCGAGGCCATCAACAGCCTGGTCTCGGGCGGCTGCATCGTCTCGGGCTCGACCGTGCGCAACTCGGTGCTGTTCTCCAACGTGCTGGTGCGCAGCTACTGCCAGATCCGCGATGCCGTCATCCTGCCCGACGTGCAGATCGGCCGCGGCTGCCGCCTCAAGAAGGTGGTGATCGACCGGCGCTGCAAGCTGCCCGAAGGCCTGGTGGTGGGCGAGGACCCGGTGGAGGATGCGCGGCGCTTCCATCGCACCGAGGAAGGGGTGGTGCTCATCACCCGCAAGATGCTGGTGCAGCTTTGAAGCACGAGCCCCCCCACCCCTTGCGCGTGCTGCAGGTCTGCGCCGAGATCTTTCCCCTGCTCAAGACCGGCGGCCTGGCCGATGTGGCCGGCGCCCTGCCCAAGGCCCTCATGCAGGCCGCCCCGGCCGGCGCCGCCGGCCCGGTCGCGGCGGCCGGAAACACGGCCGCCGCGACCGAGGTGCGTGTGCTGCTGCCGGGGTTTGCCGCCATCCTGGCCGGCCTGACGGAGGTCAGCGACCTGGGCGAACTGCACGACCACCCAGGCGGTGCCCCGGCCCGCCTGTTGCGCGGCCGGCTGCCGGCGGTGGCGGCGCCGGCCGGCCAGCCCGTCGTGGCCTACGTGATCGACGCCCCGGCGCTCTACCAGCGCCCGGGCGGGCCCTACAACGACGAACGTGGCCAGGCCCATGGCGACAACCACCGCCGCTTCGGCCTGCTGGGCTGGACGGCGGCCCACCTGGGCTGGGGCGTGCCGCGCACCCTGGATGCCGGCTGGCAGGCCGACGTGGTCCATGCCCATGACTGGCATGCCGCCCTGGCCCCGGCCTACCTGGCCGCGGCGCGCCGGCGCAGCCACCATGCCGTGGCGGCCAGCGTCTACACGGTGCACAACCTGGCCTACCAGGGCGTGTTCGACGCCGAGCGGTTTGGCGACCTGGGCCTGCCGCGCGAGTTCGCCGGCATCGACGGCCTGGAGTTCTACGGCCAGATCAACTTCATGAAGGCCGGGCTCAACTTCGCCGATCACCTCACCACGGTCAGCCCCACCTATGCCCGCGAGATCCAGGGCGAGGAACAGGGCTGTGGTCTGGACGGCCTGCTGCGCAAGCGCAGCGCCCAGCTCAGCGGCATCCTCAACGGCGTGGACGAGGCGGTCTGGGATCCGGCCAGCGACACCGGCCTGGTGGCGCGCTACAAGGTCGGCCGCATGGCCGGCAAGGTCAAGGTCAAGGCCGCGCTGCAGGCCGAGCTGGGCCTGGCCGTGCGGAAGGACGCCCCGCTGTTCTGCGTGGTCAGCCGCCTCACCGAGCAGAAGGGCCTGCATCTGGTGCAGCAGGTGCTGCCAACCCTGCGTGATCTTGGTGCGCAGTTCGCCCTGCTGGGCAGCGGCGAGCCGGGGCTGGAGGCCGCCTTCCGTGCCCAGGCCGAGGCCGCGCCGGAGCAGGTGGCGGTCAAGCTGGGTTATGACGAGGCCTTTGCCCACCGCCTGGTGGCGGCGTCGGACTTCATCCTCGTGCCCTCGCGCTTCGAGCCCTGCGGCCTGACCCAGCTCTACGGCCTGAAATACGGCACCCTGCCCATCGTGCGGCGGGTGGGCGGCCTGGCCGACACGGTGGCCGACAGCCGGCTCGAGACCCTGGACAGCACGGCCACCGGCTTCGTCTTCGACAGCTTCAGCCCGGCCGGCCTGCTGGCCGCCATCGAGCGCGGCCTGGCGCTCTGGCGCCGCCCGGCCGACTGGCAGCAGGTGCAGGGCCGCGCCATGCAGATGGACAGCAGCTGGGCCCCGGTGGCGCGGCGCTACCTGGCCCTCTACGCCGAACTGCAGCGCCAGCGGCACTGAGGCCCGCGGGCGCCGCCTCATCCACCCACCCATCCGCCCGACCCCGGACACGCCCCGGCAGGGGCAGCGCACACAGGACGACAAGCTCATGGACCTGAGCCAATTCGAAGACCAGTACGACCACCTGGCCCGTGATGTGGCCGCCTTCAAGCGCGCCATCTCCACCCGGCTGATGTACCAGGTGGGCAAGGACCCCGTCTCGGCCCGGCCCGAGGACTGGCTGCAGGCGGTCTCCTATGCCGTGCGCGACCACCTGGTGGAGCGCTGGATGCGCACCACCCGGGCCCAGTACCAGCAGGACGTGAAGCGGGTCTACTACCTCTCGATGGAGTTCCTGATCGGGCGCACCTTCAGCAACGCCCTGCTGGCGCTGGAGCTCATGCCCACCATCCGCCAGGCCTTGACCGAGCTGGACGTCAGTCTCGACGGCCTGTTCGACCTGGAGCCTGATGCCGCCCTGGGCAACGGCGGCCTGGGCCGGCTGGCGGCGTGCTTCCTCGACTCCATGGCCACGCTGGGCGTGCCCGGCTTCGGCTACGGCATCCGCTACGACTACGGCATGTTCCGCCAGACCATCGTCGACGGCCGCCAGGTGGAGGCGCCGGACTACTGGCTCAGCCACGGCAACCCCTGGGAATTCCGCCGTCCGGAGGTGACCTTCCGGGTGCGCTTCGGCGGCCACCTCGAACAGACCAGCCATCCTGGCCAGACCGGCCAGGGCGGCCCGGGCAACGAGGCCCAGGTGCGCTGGGTGGGCACCGACGACGTGCTGGCCACGGCCTACGACACCATCATCCCGGGCTACGGCACGCCGGCCACCAACACCCTGCGCCTGTGGTCGGCCACCGCCACCGAGGAGATCGACCTGCGCGCCTTCAACCAGGGCAACTACTTCGGCGCGGTGGAGAGCAAGAACCACAGCGAAAACGTCTCGCGCGTGCTGTATCCGGACGACTCCACCGCCTCGGGCCGCGAGCTGCGGCTGCGCCAGGAGTACTTCTTCATCTCGGCCAGCCTGCAGGACATCGTCAAGCGCTACCTGCGAACCCACACCGGCTTCGACGCCCTGCCCGACAAGGTCAGCATCCACCTCAACGACACCCACCCCGTGCTGGCCGTGCCCGAGCTGATGCGCATCCTGGTGGATGAACACCGCGTGCCCTGGGACAAGGCCTGGGCGCTGACGCAGAAGGTCTTCAGCTACACCAACCACACGCTGATGCACGAGGCCCTGGAGACCTGGCCGGTGGACATGATGGGCCGGGTGCTGCCGCGCCACCTGCGCATCATCTTCGACATCAATGCGCGCTTCCTGGCCACCATCACGGCCAGCCACGGCGCCGACGCCGAGCTGATGCGGCGGGTCTCGCTGATCGACGAATCCGGCGAGCGCCGGGTGCGCATGGCCTACCTGGCGGTGGTGGCCAGCCATTCCATCAACGGCGTCTCGGCCCTGCACAGCGAGCTGATGCGCCAGTCCATCTTTGCCGACTTCGCCCGGCTCTGGCCCGAACGCTTCAACAACAAGACCAATGGCGTGACGCCGCGGCGCTGGCTGGCCCAGGCCAACCCGGGCCTGGCCGCCCTGCTGGACGCCCGCCTGGGCAAGGGCTGGCGGCGCCAGCTCGACCAGCTCGAAGGCCTGCGCGCGGCGGTGGATCTGCCCGGCTTCCTGGGCGCCTTCCGCAAGATCAAGCGCGCCAACAAGGAACGCCTGGCTGCCTACGTGCTGCAGCACCTGGGCGTGAACCTGCCGGTGGAGGCGCTCTTCGACGTGCAGGTCAAGCGCATCCATGAATACAAGCGCCAGCTGCTCAACCTGCTGCACGTGGTGACGCGCTACCAGCGCATCCTGGCCAACCCCGAGGCCGACTGGGTGCCGCGCGTGGTGGTGTTCGCCGGCAAGGCGGCCTCGGCCTACCACCAGGCCAAGCTCATCATCAAGCTCATCAACGACGTGGCGGCCAAGGTCAACCACGACCCGCGCGTGGGCGACCGGCTCAAGGTGGTCTTCATCCCCAACTACAGCGTGAGCCTGGCCGAGATCATCATTCCGGCGGCCGACCTCAGCGAGCAGATCTCCACCGCCGGCACCGAGGCCTCGGGCACCGGCAACATGAAGTTCGCCCTCAACGGCGCGCTCACCATCGGCACGCTGGACGGCGCCAACGTGGAGATGCGCGAGCAGGTGGGCGCGGACAATTTCTTCATCTTCGGCAACACCACCGAGCAGGTGGCGCAGATCCGCACCGCGGGCTACCAGCCGCGCCGCATCTACGAGACCAACCCGGAGCTGAAGGAGGCGCTGGACGCCATCCGCGACGGCGTCTTCAGCCCGGACGAGCCCGGGCGCTTCCAGCCCATCTTCGACACCCTGGTGAACTGGGGCGACCACTACCTGCTGCTGGCCGACTACGCCAGCTACATCGCCACCCAGGAGCAGGTGGACGCGCTTTACCGCAACGCCGACGCCTGGGCCCGCATGGCCACGCTCAACGTGGCAGGCATGGGCAAGTTCTCCTCCGACCGCACCATCGCCGAATACGCCCACGAGATCTGGAAGACCCGGCCCGTGCTGCTGGCCAGCCCCCCGGCCGCGGCCGCGCCAGGACCGGCGCCGGCGGCGTCGACGGCCTGAAAACACCGCCCCGATCCGTTGCCG
>JBJOKP010000145.1:0-6216 GCA_046046045.1 Pseudomonadota bacterium
GCCTCGGCCAGGGCCTGCACGGTGCAGACGCCGGCCGGGCCGCGGCAGGCCAGGGGCACGAGGTCGACCGCCTCGGTCTGCGGATCGTGCACGGCCAGGCCGTCGGATTCGGTGGCGATCCAGAGCCGGCCGTCGCGCGCGCCCAGCAGCTGGCGCACAAAGCCCAGGCTCAGGGCCGGGCCCTGGGCGCCGCGCCGCAGCAGGGGGCGGAAATGGTGGCCGTCATAACGCACCAGGCCATCCCCCGAACCCAGCCAGAGAAAGCCGGCGCGGTCCTGGGCCAGGGCCGAGACCACCCCGCGCGGCAGGGCACCCGCTCCCACCGATTCAAAGCGGGTGGGCAGATCGGCCTCGTTGAAGGCCAGGGGACGATGACCGGCCGCCTGCCCGCCCTCGCCCGCCCAGGCTGCCACCAGTGCCAGGGTCAGGGCCATCCCCAACACCAGGCTGATGAGCCGGGCGACCTCCGCCCCGGTGACCCCGCGCACCCATTCATTGCCTGCGGGTGTCGCGATCCTCATGTCACCTCCCCCTGGTTCTGCCCCTCACTGTGGCAGGGCTGGCGGTGTCCGTCCCTGCCATTGATCAAGGGCGGCCTGCCGCTCGGCGGGTGGCAGAGCGGCCAGCCGGCCCACCTCGGCATAGAAGCGCGGGAAGCTGCGCCCCTGGGCCTCGAACACTGCCTCGAAGGCGACCACCCGCGCGGTGTAGGCCGCCAGCACGCCCAGGGCGGCGTTGTTGACCGTGGCAAACCACTCGTCGTAGCCCGCGTAACCCGCCCAGGGGCCGGCCTTGAGGCGTTGGTGCTCGGCGCGCAGCTCGGCAATCAGCGCGGCCTTGCCGGCGCGCTTGGCCGCGGCATCCCCCGGGCCGGCGTAGAGCGCTTCCATGCGCTGGCGGTAGTCCCGGGTCAGGCCCTGGAACTGGGCCCGGCGTGCCTGGACGCGGGCGTAGCTCTCGCGCTCGGCGGCGCTGCCATGGCGCGCCAGCCAGGCGGCTGCGCCCAGGCGCTCGACCGCGGTGGCGAAGCTTTCGTTGAACAGGGTGTCGCCCTCGGCATAGACCACCTGGTGGGCCAGCTCGTGGAAGACCATGCGCGCCAGCTCGGCCGTGGGGTAGTCGATGAAGGTGTTGAGCAGCGGGTCGGCCGTCCAGGGCAGCAGGCCGACCGGCAGCTTGCCCAGGGTGGAATAGGCCGGCACGCCGTAGACCTTGACGTCGAAGCCGGCGGCGCGCAGCCGCTCGCCCAGGGCTCGGGCGCGGGCCTCGTCGAAATAGCCGCGGTAGCCCACGCAGCCCAGCACCGGGAAGCACCAGGTCTCCAGCGTGAGCGACAGCTCGGGCGTGGCCACCACGTTCCAGACCACCGAGGCGCGTTGCAGGTCGGCATAACGGCGGTAGCTGGCGTTGTCCGGCAGGGCCAGCTCACGCACGCCGAAGTCGCGCAGCTGCTCGGCCTGCTCCAGCCTGGCGCGCAGGACGGGCGGCGTGGCCGGGTCGGCGATCCACGCGCTCACCGGCCGGGCCGCCTGCAGCATGGCCACGTGGCCGGCGAAGGACTGCCAGTAATAGCCCAGGGCCGAGTCGGGGGTGACGGCCGCCGCGCTGCCGGCGGGCGGCGCGGCACAGCCGCCCAGCAGCAGGGGCGCCGCGGCGGCAAGCGCAGCGGCCGCGGCCGCGGCCGTGACCCGGCGAAGCGGGCTCCGACCTATCGGGCGCGCGGCGGCCCACCTCATGCCGCCGCCGGCTCCACCTGCACCAGCAGGTCGTAGAAGGCCGGGGCTGCGCCCAGGTCGGTGAGCTGCTGGTGAGTCACCTCGTTGACATTGCTGCCGCGCGGCCCGAGCTTGCGCCACCAGATGCCCAGGCCATTGACCACGCCGGGCCGGGCCCGCTCGCTCAGGCGTGCGGCGCAGTGGTAGCTGCCTCGGTCGTTGTAGACCCGCACCAGCATGCCGTCCACGATGGCACGCGGGGCCGCATCCTCGGGGTGGATCTCCAGCAGCGGCTGACCCTCGATGCTGCGCAGGCTGGTGACGTTGACGAAGCTGGAGTTGAGGAAGTGGCGCGCCGGCGGCGAGATCATGGCCAGCGGGTAACGTGCCGCCAGCGCCGGGTTGCTGGCCACGCTTTCGTAGGGCGGCACGTGGTCGGGCAGGCCCAGGCCGGGCACGCCGACGCGGGCCTTGCCGCTGGGCGTGGGGAAGCCGCCTTCGGCAAACGGCAGCTCGGGCACCGGCAGGCTGGCCCAGCCGCGTTCGCGCAGCTGATCCAGGGTGATGCCGCCCTCGGGCTTGAGGGCCTGGGCGGCCAGGGCCTCGTCGCTGTCACTGAAGCAGGGCTCGTGGAAGCCCATGCGGGCCGCCAGGGCGCGGAAGATGGCGGTGTTGGGCCGCGCCTGGCCGCGCGGGCTCAGCGCCGGCTGGTTCAGCAGCACATCGGTGTGGCCGTAGCTGGTGTGCAGGTCCAGGTGCTCGAGCTGGGTGGTGGCGGGCAGCAGGATGTCGGCGTAGTCGGCCGTGTCGGTGCGGAAATGCTCCAGCACCACGGTGTAGAGATCCTCGCGGGCGAAGCCGGCCACCACCTTGGGCGACTCGGGCGCCACCGCCACCGGGTTGCTGTTGTAGACCACCACGACGGCAATGCGCGGGCCGAAGGCGGGCGAGGCCTCGCGCAGCAGGTCGTCGCCGATGGTGCTCATGTTGATGGTGCGCGGGTTGCGGCCGGCCAGCAGCTCGGGCATCTGCAGGCGGGCGCTGTCGATGGCCCGCGGCGCCCAGCCCGAGGCCGAGAGCAGCAGGCCGCCGCCGCGTTCGCGCCAGGCTCCCGTGAGGCAGGGCAGCAGGGCGATCAGGCGCACCGCATTGCCGCCGCCACGCACCCGCTGCATGCCGTAGTTGAGGCGGATGGCGGCCGGCCGCGTGCTGGCGTAGTCGTGCGCCAGGCCGCGCACCTCCTCGGCCGTGATGCCGCAGACCGCGGCCACCCGCTCGGGCGGCCAGTCCAGGGCGCGGGCGCGCAGGGCCGGCCAGCCCTGCTCGGCGTCCTGCTCGACATGGCGGGCGAGGTAGTCCTCGTCCAGCCAGCCGTGGACGATGAGCTCGTGCATCAGGCCCAGGGCCAGGGCGCCGTCGCTGCCGGGCAGCAGGGCGATGTGCTGGTGGCATTTCTCGGCCGTCTCGCTGCGGCGCGGGTCGATGCAGACCAGCTTGGCGCCGGCCCGCTTGGCCGCCTGGGCATGGCTCCAGAAATGCAGATTGGAGGCGATGGAATTGCTGCCCCAGATGAGGATGAGGCGCGCGTGGGCGTAGTGCTCCACCTTCATGCCCAGCTTGCCGCCATAGGTGGCCAGCAGGCCGGCGCCCCCGGCCGAGGCGCAGATGGTGCGGTCCAGGCGCGAGGCACCCAGGCGGTGGAAGAAACGCGCCGCCATGGCCTCGCCCTGGATCAGGCCCATGGTGCCGGCATAGCTGTAGGGCAGGATGGCCTGCGGGTCGCGCGCGGCGATGGCCGACAGGCGGCCGGCGATCTCGTCCAGCGCCTCGTCCCAGGAGATGGGTTCGAACACCGCGCCCGGGCCCTTGGGGCCGACGCGGCGCATCGGCACCTTGAGCCGCTCGGCATGTTCGGTGCGCTCGGCATAACGCGAGACCTTGGTGCACAGCACGCCGCGGGTATGGGCATGGTCCTCGGCGCCATGCAGGCGGATGACGCGGTCGCCCTGTACATGCACGTCGAGCGCGCAGGTGTCCGGGCAGTCATGCGGGCAGGCGCCCTTGATGCGGCGCACCGGCAGGGTGTTGGCGGCGGCGGCGGACGCGGAATCGGCGGTCTGGGCAGGGGCGGCGGTCATGGCGCAATGATGGCATGGGGGCCAGCCCTGACCGTCCGCACCGGCCGGCTGTCCGATCGGCGACGCGGGTTTGCCCCCGGCGCGCGGGAGGGCCGGCGCAGGACAGGAAACTAGACCCTTGGCTAAGATGGTCCGCAGCCAGGAGCCTGACCACCATGCTGATCGAACCCATCGTCGCCGACGCCGCCGCCGTCACCGCCATCCGACGTGACATCCACGCCCATCCCGAACTCTGCTTCGAGGAGCACCGCACCGCGGACGTGGTGGCCAAGGCGCTCACCGAGGCCGGCATCGAGATCCACCGCGGCCTGGGCAAGACCGGCATCGTCGGCGTCATCAGGGCCGGCACCTCCCCCCGGGCCGTGGGCCTACGCGCCGACATGGACGCCCTGCCCATGACCGAGCACAACCACTTCCCCCACGCCAGCACCTACCCCGGGAAGATGCATGCCTGCGGCCATGACGGCCACACCGCCATGCTGCTGGCGGCGGCCCGCCACCTGGCGCGGCACCGCAACTTCGACGGCACGGTCTACCTGGTCTTCCAGCCGGCCGAGGAAGGCGGCGGCGGTGCCCGCGAGATGATGAACGACGGCCTGTTCGAGCGCTTCCCCATGGAGGCCATCTTCGGCATGCACAACTGGCCGGGCATGCCGGTGGGCAAGTTCGCCGTCTGCGACGGGCCGGCCATGGCCTCGAGCAACGAGTTCAAGATCGTCATCACCGGCAAGGGCTCCCACGCCGCCCTGCCCCACATGGGCGTGGACCCGGTGCCCATCGCCTGCCAGATGGTGCAGGCCTTCCAGACCATCGTCACCCGCAACAAGAAGCCCACCGATGCCGCCGTCATCTCGGTCACCATGATCCACACCGGCGAGGCCACCAACGTGGTGCCCGACAGCTGCGAGATCCAGGGCACGGTGCGCACCTTCACGCTGGAGGTGCTGGACCTGATCGAGCGCCGCATGCAGCAGATCGCCGAGGGCACGGCCGCGGCCTTCGGCGCCACGGTGGATTTCGAGTTCCGCCGCAACTACCCGCCCACCATCAACCACGCCCGCGAGGCCGAGTTCGTGCGCGGCGTGATGCGCGACGTGGTCGGCCCCGAGAACACCCTGCACTTCGAGCCCACCATGGGCGCCGAGGACTTCAGCTACTTCCTGCAGGCCAAGCCGGGCGCCTATTTCGTCATCGCCAACGGCGAGGGCGGCCATCGCGAGGCGGGTCACGGCGTGGGCCCCTGCACCCTGCACAACCCCAACTACGACTTCAACGACGAGCTGATTCCCCTGGGCGCCACGCTCTGGGTGAGGCTGGCCGAGAAGTTCCTGGCCAAGGCCTGAAACAGGCCTCGTTCAGCAACGAGAAAGCGGCCCGCGGGCCGCTTTTTTCATGGGGCAGAGAACGGGACTGCCGGGCCGGTCAGATGCCCAGCATGGCCGCCAGCGCCTGCTGGCCGGTCAGATGCCCAGCATGGCCGCCAGCGCCTGCTGGCCGGTCAGGGCCAGGCCCAGCATGTGGGTGCCGGGGGCCGACACCTCGCCGTCGCTCAGGCCATCGGCCACGGCGGCAGCGCGGGCGCACCAGGCCACCTGGCCGGAGAAGTCCAGCCGCATGCCGCCGCTGCGCAGTTCCAGCGAGATGGCCTGGCCGGGTTCGAGCGACTGGTTGACGAAGACGCTCAGGCCCGAGGCCGAGGCATCCCGCAGGGCCAGCACCGGCACACCGGCCCCGGCCTTGCGCGCCGTGGTGGGGTCCAGCCCGGCCTCGCTGGTGGGCGTGGCAGCCAGGGGGTAGATGACCAGGTCGCCCGCCGGGCGCTGCCCCAGGCTGCGGCGGACCTCGCGGCGCTGTTCCTGGGTGCGCACCAGGCCGGGCGGGGTGCGCTGGAGGTTGGGGTCGGGCAGTTCATGGTCATGCAGTGCCCGCACGGGCGCAACAGGCGTGCGAAGCGGATCGCCGAGGGAGGCGCTGCGTGCGTAATCAGAGGCCGACATGGTCTTGTCCTTGTGACTGCAGGGCGGGTGAGATGGCAGGCGAGCGCTCACCCCTGACCGGGATCATAAAAAGTGGCCGGCTACGCGTCACGCCAATCTCGCCGGGCTTTTCCCCCTAGATCAACGTGTCTTGATCCGGCGGGTTCAGTCCAGCCGGCGCCAGCGGTCGATCAGCAACAGGCGGTCCACCAGATGGCCGGTCACCTGCACCCGCTGCCCCTCCAGGGCGGCGAGTTCCTGGTCGCCGAAGGCCGGGCCCTGGCGGCGGCGCAGGGGCCAGGCCTGGCCGTCGGCCTCGTCGACCAGCACCAGGCCCTGATGTTCACTCTTGCTGCCGCGGGCCAGCAGACGGCGCTCGATGCGGCC
>JBJOKP010000146.1:0-6197 GCA_046046045.1 Pseudomonadota bacterium
GCGGGGGTCTCGCTGCACGGGGGCACGGTGTTGTGGTCCGGGTCCCGCCCACGCACATCCCCGCACGCCACCCCAGTGGCGTCTCGTGCGGGTCATGCATGGACACACCCGAAGTGCGACCACGATCCAGTCAACAGAACAAAGGACAGGACAGAAAAGAAAAAGGCCCGGTGCCATGCGGCGACCGGGCCTCTGCGGGGGCAGAGCGAGGGACGGGGCGCCTAGGCGGCCCATCCTCCCGGCATGGATACATCAAGCTGCGGATTCATGCCCGGCATGGTCACGGCAGCCATGGCCAGCGTGGCTGCACACGCAGGGTCAAACCCGGCACAACGGCTGACGATCTGCAGCCGCAGCAGGGGCTGGGCGCCTGGGCGGCGAACCTCAACGGGCAGATCAGCGGGCTGGGCCGCAGGCACGGACACCGCCGAACCTGCAGCATCGGCCGGCCCGTCCGCACGGGCCTGCTGTGGCAGCTGGCTGGGCCGATGCCCGGACGAGGCAGCAGAGAGCCCGCCAGACAACCCACCAACCAGCCAGAGTCCCAGACCCAGCAGGCCGATCATGACCACCCCAGCCTGCACGAGCAGACCGGGGCGACGCCGGCGCTGGGTGAGGGGAGTGGCGATCGAGGTCATGTCCCCATGGTAAATAGTCTTTACGCCCCGCGTCAAGAGGCTGCGACAATGGCGCCACGCCGTCTGATTCCGTCCCGTGACCGCCTCCACCAACATCACCGTGCTGCGCCGGCAGAACGCGCTGGACCTGTTCAAGGCCTACGCCGAAGCGGCGCTGGCCTCCGGCGCCGCCCCCAAGGGGCTGGAGCAGGCCTTTGCCGCCCAGTTGGAGATCTCGCCCAGCATGTGGAGCCAGATCAAGTCGGCCCGCCCCATCGGCGACAAGCTGGCGCGCCAGATCGAGCAGCACGTGGGCAAACCCGCGGGCTGGCTGGACGAGGAACATGAGGCCGATCCCGGGCTCAGCGTCGCCGAGCAGCAATACCTCGCCCTGGCCCTGCAGGTCTGGCGGCAGAGCAACAGCCTGAGCCGCAAGGAGCTCAAGGCCTGGTTGAAGCAGCGCCTGGGCGCCGGCCACTGAGGCCGAGCCGCTCGCCCTTCCACGCCTACCCATCAGGCCTTGCCATGAAGACTCGCACCCGCAGCGTCCCGGCCACCGCCTCGGGCGCGCCCTGTCCCTGCGGCCTGCCTGCCGCCTATGCAGACTGCTGCGGCCGTTTCCATCAGGCCGATGGGGTGGGCAACTTTCCTGCCACACCGGATGCAGAGCGCCTCATGCGCTCCCGCTATAGCGCCTACGCGCTCGGCCTGATGGACTATCTGCGCTTCACCTGGCACCCCAGCACCCGGCCCCACGCGCTCGAGCCTGAAGATTCCGGCTTGCGCTGGCTCGGCCTGGAAGTACGGCGCTGCTGGGCCAGCGGCCCCGATGAAGCCTGGGTCGAATTTGTCGCCCGCTGCAAACACCAGGGACGCGCCATCCGGCTGCATGAGCGAAGCCGCTTCCTGTGCCATCAGGGCCGCTGGTTCTACGTCGACGGTCTCGAGGGCAAGGGCTCCTAGCACCTCCACGACGCGGCACTCCGTGTCCTGTTCCCCATGGGAACTTCATGGACATCATCCCCGTCTTCGAGAAAGTTCACCGTCTGCTGCGGTCGCGATTCACAATCAGCCGCCTCCAGAAGTGTCTGGCGAATCCCGGTTACGTTCTGCACGCGCACTGCCATGACGGTCAATTCCGAGGAACGCATCCCGCTCGGCCAGGTGGCCGATCTGGTCAGGCTGGGCGAGCCCTTGCCATTCCGCGTCCTGGATGCCCAGGCTCGCATGCTGCTCGCCCAAGGCCAGAAGCTGCTGAGTGAAGATCAGCTCGCCATGCTGCTCGAGCGGGGCGCCTGGGTGGAACGGCAGCAGGTCGTTCTGTTGCGGTCGCAGCGCCAGCAGGGCAGCGCCACCATGGTGCCGTCGGGCTATCGGCACCGCACCCTCTTCGACGCCTGGGAGCAATTGGTATGGCAGCTGGATCGCCTCCTCAAGCGGGCCCAGCAGCGTCATCCAGTCGCCGAAGACCTCGCGGCCTTCGGAAGCGAGATCGTTCGACTGATCGACCGCGACGCTGACGTGGCCCTCTTCATGGCGGTCCGGCAGGATGTCCCCCGCTTCGCGCTCTACGCCCTCACCCACGGCATCTACACGGCGGTCGTGGCCGTCCTGGCGAGCCGCCAGCTCGGCTGGACCACGGAGCAGCAGCTCACGATCTGCTGCGCGGCGCTCACCATGAACATGTCGATCTGCGAATTGCAGGCCGAGATGGCCGAACAGAAGGAGCGACCCAGCCAGCGTCAATTCGACATCATCCGCAACCATCCGCAGCGTTCGGCCGAACTGCTTCAGGGGTGCGGCGTGAGCGACGCGCTATGGCTGTCGACCGTGACCGATCATCATGAGCGGCGCGGCGGCAGCGGCTATCCGCGCAAGCTTGTGGAAGTGGGCGAACCCGCAGCACTCCTGCGCAAGTCCGATGTCTACATGGCCAAGATCAGCCCGCGGGCCCAGCGCGCCGCATTGCCGCCCAGGCTTGCGGCGCGCCAACTCTATGAAGAGGAAGGCGGCGGGCCCTTGGCCGCCGCACTGATCAAGCCTCTGGGCGTCTATCCGCCCGGGGATCTGGTCAAGCTGCGCAACGGCGAAATTGGTGTCGTGACTCGCCGGGCCACCAGCAGCAACGGCACCTTGGTGGCTTCGATCACCAACAAGCTCGGCAAGGCAACGGCGCAGACCCAGTTGCGCGACACCCGGGACGCAGAATTCACCATCGACGGAGATCTGAGCGATCGCGGGATGTTGGGCCGGATCCTGCCAGAGCGTGTCTACGGGCTGATCGACCCTTGACCCAGCCTAGGAGAAGCCTGCCACCGAACCGAATCACCAGCGTGCCGGCAGGGCCCTGAGCAGCACCAGGTGCTGGCCCTCATGGCCGATGTAGCGGCCCTGTTCCAGGTCCTTCATCAGCCGGCTCACCATGCCGCGCGAGCAGCCCAGGCGAAAGCTCAGCTCCTCGTGGGTGAGGCGCTGGGTCAGCACCAGGGCGCCGTCCTCGCGACGTTCCGCCGGCGCCCCTTCCAGCACCGAGCGCAGGCGGCCGTAGACATCGTTCAGCGCCATCTGGCGCACGCCCTCGGTGGCGTTGCGGGCACGGCGGATGACCTTGGCGATCAGTTCGATGGCGAACTCGGGGTACTGGGCCAGATGACCGAGCAGGGTCTGGCGCGTCACCACGGCACAGACCGTGGGGTCCAGCGTGAGCACGCTGGCCGAGCGCGGACCGCCGTCGAGGCTCATCTCGCCGATGAGGTCGCCCGGGCCATATTCTCCGTAGGTGACCTCGCGCTCCTTCTCGCCCACCGAAAAGGCCTTCACCCGCCCGGCCAGCACCACATAGATGGTGTCACCGACATCACCCTCCTGGATCAGCAGGGTGTTCTTGCGGTAATGGCGTGGCTCCACCCGCTCCACCAGGGCCCGCAGCGCAGGCGACAGCGGCAGATCGTCGAGGCGGACCTCGACCGGGTAAAGACTCTTGCGCGCCTCGGGCATGGCCACGAGCTTAGGCCATGGGCCCGAGCGTCGCAATGGTGACAGCTCGTCCATCTCGCTCACCTGCCCCACTTCATCACACCCTGGATCGGGGGGAAGGCCGCGGCACACCGCGGCCGGCGGGAGGCGGCTCAATGCGTGGCGTCGCCAAACGACAGGCCCACGATGGGCGGCAGGGTCGACACCTGACGCACCAGTTCGCGCAGGCTGCCGGTCTGGGTCTTCTGACGGATGGCTGTGAGCTGGGTGCGGATGGTCGACACTGCCACGCCGTTGTTGGCGGCGATGCGCGCCGGCGGCTCACCCTGGCAAAGGGCCTCCAGCACCTGCGATTCGGTCGGCGTGAGGCCGAAGGTGCGGGCAAAGAAGGCGATGCTGATGGGCGCACAGGCCTGGCGGCGGCCGAACAGCAGCAGGGCATGGCCGGCATTGGGCTCCTGCGAGGCATCGGCCGCCACGGGCACTACGGCGATGCAGTGGCGCATGCCGGTGCCCAGGCGCACCAGGCTGCGGCGCGACAGCTGCACCGCATCGCGCACGGCGCGCAGCAGTTCACCCGTCTCGACGCTGGTGCCGGCGGCCAGACGCTCGCCCACCTGCAGGTGCTGCAGGCCCGAGCCGAGATGGTCGTGGCGGGCGCTGCGGTTGAAGAACACCACATCGCCCTGGCCGTCCACCATCACCACGCCGGAGTCGAGTTCATCCAGCACGCGGCGCATCAGGCCGATGAGCAGCCCGTCGTGCGCGGGGCGGGCGAGAGGGCGGCTGGTGGAATGGCTCAGTCCTGCCGACCCCACCAGGCCGCGCAGGGCCAGGTTGGAAGTGGCATCCAGGGTGTGAATGTGCGTGGCGCTGTGCATGGTCGTGTCCTCGGCGATCTAGGAATCTTGGCGGCAGGTGTTCGCCGAGTGGTCGACCGGTGGGAACGACGGCAACCCCTCCCTGAGGCCTCTGCCGCTCGTCCCGTTGCTCCGGTCTGGCACTCGACGATGGCGTCAGCGTAACGACCGGAAGCTCTCCCCCAGAGTGCGGAATTGCACAGCGCTTTTGTACAAAATTAACCAGATCCGGCAGGCACAGACGAAAAAAAGGACCCGAGGTCAACCTGGGTCCTTGCGTCGTGTGGCCTGCCGGGGGGGCCGCCGTCTGGGCTTGGCGCGCCCGGCTGGGATCGAACCAGCAACCCCTGCCTTCGGAGGGCAGTACTCTATCCATTGAGCTACGGGCGCGTTGCAGCGGCGCATTGTAGTGCCCGGCGGCAGGCCCGGGCCTCAACGAGCCTGGTCACGCGCACGATCCAACGCCTGTGCCGTCCCTGGCGCAGGATGGGGATGGCCGCGTGCAGGCCGGCTGAATGGCGGATTCGAAGTGGCTGTGCGGGCACAGGGACGGCCACACCTACCATGACGGACCACCCCGCGAACCACCCCGCGAACCACCCCGAACTCCAGCAGAAGGACTGTGTGATGAGCTCCGACCTCGAATGGCTGCCTGCCGGCCAGCCCGCCCAACTCATGGTGCTGCTGCACGGGGTGGGGGCGGACCCGGCTGGGCTGGCGCCGCTGGCACGGGTACTGCGCGAGCGATTTCCCCAGGCCGCGGTGCTGGCACCGGCCGGCTTTGAGGCCTTCGACATGGCGCCCCAGGGCCGCCAGTGGTTCTCGGTGCGCGGCGTGACCGAGGGCAATCGCCCGGCACGGGTGGCGGTCGCCTTGCCTCGCCTGGTCGCCTGGATCAAGGCCAGCCAGGTTCGCCTGGGCGTGGAGCCTGCGGCCACGGCCCTGGTCGGCTTCTCGCAGGGCAGCATCATGTCGCTGGAGGCCGTGGCCGCCGAGGACGGCCTGGCCGGCCGCGTGGTCGCCTTCGCCGGCCGTTATGCCAGCCTGCCCGCAGCGGCACCCACCCGCACCACCGTGCATCTGCTGCATGGCAGCGCCGACCCGGTGATGCCCGTGGCCCTGGTGCGCGAGGCCATCGAGCACCTGGGCGCCCTGGGCGGTGATGCCACGCTGGACATCGCCGAGGGCGTGGGCCACGAACTGCATCCCGCCCTGCTGGACTGCGCCCTGCACCGCCTCACCTCGCACATCCCGCGCCGAACCTGGCAGGAGGCGCTGGGCGCGGCCGCATCGTCGGGGACGAACCCGGACGCCTGATCGGGCGCGCTGTCAGCCGGCCAGCGCGGCAGCCTTGTAGCACTCGGCTGCGCGTGTCTCGTCACCCTCCTGCTCGGCGATGCCGGCCAGGGCCTGCCAGGCGCGGCGGCGCAGCAGTTCGGCGGCATCCGCCTGGCTGGCCACGCCTTCGAGCAGGCGACGGGCACGGCCCCAGAGCTGGCGCTCCGCCAGCGCCCGGCCCACGGCATAGGCCACGGCGGCGTCACGCGGCAGGGCGCCCAGGGCCGCCTCCAGCACCGGCAGCCAGTCTGCCGCCAGCCCGGGCAGCACCTCCACCAGGGCCAGGGCCAGCACCTCGCGTTCGCGTTCGCCCAGGCGGGCCAGACCTTCCCACTGCGGGCGCAGCCAGAGGCGGGCGTCGGCCGGCGCCTCCAGGCGGGCCGCACACTGGGCCGCGTGTGCACAG
>JBJOKP010000147.1:0-6176 GCA_046046045.1 Pseudomonadota bacterium
GTGGCCGGCGGGGCGATCAACACGCCGGCCCTGCTGCTGCGCTCGGGCCTGCCCGATCCCCATGGGCAGCTGGGCCGGCGCACCTTTCTGCACCCGGTCGTCATCTCGGCCGCGGTCTACGGCGAGGCGGTGGCGGGCTGGGAGGGCGCGCCGCAGACCCTCTACAGCGACCATGACCTGCACACCCAGGCGCTGGACGGCGACATCGGCTTCAAGCTGGAGGTGGCGCCGCTGCATCCCCTCATCGCCGCCACCACGCTGACCGGCTTCGGGCCGGAGCACGCCGCCCTGCTGGCCGAGCTGCCGCGCACCCAGGCCATGATCGCCCTGCTGCGCGACGGCTTCCACCGCGAGTCCCCGGGCGGCCGGGTGGGCCTGCGCAGCGATGGCACGCCGCTGCTGGACTATCCCCTCACGCCCTATGTGATGGCCGGGGCGCGGCGGGCCCTGCGCCGCATGGCCGAGATCCAGTTTGCCGCCGGGGCCAGGACGGTGCTGCCCGTGCATGAACAGGCCCGCCCCAGCGCCAGTTGGGCACAGGCGCAGCGCCAGATCGACGCCCTGGCCATGCAGCCGCTGCAGGCCAAGGTGGTGAGCGCCCATGTGATGGGCGGCTGCGCCATGGCGGGTGATGCGGCCGGCGGCGTGCTGCGGCCCGATGGCCGGCATTGGCAGATCCGCAACCTCTCGGTGCATGACGGCGCCATTTTCCCCACCAGCATCGGCGCCAATCCCCAGCTTTCCATCTATGGCTGGGTGAACCGCCTGGCCACCGAGCTGGCCGTGGCCCTGGGTGGACGGGCCGTCAGCCTGGCAGCCTGAGCCCAGGTCTTGAACCGCATCAAGACTGGCGCGGCTCGGCCCTGCGTACACTGAGGCCGTGAGCCTGTCCTCCCGCCTCTTCGATCTGCTGCGGCTGCAGCGCCTGGTCACCGCCCTGCTGGTGGTGGCCTCGCTGCTGTTCGCGCAGTTCGCGCTGGCGAGTTATGTCTGCCCGGTGGAAGCGGACATGGACATGATGGTCGAGATGATGGAAGCCGGTCAGCCCTGCGACGGGCATGACACGGTCCAGCCCCTGCTCTGCCATGAACATGCGGCCGACACGGCCCAGGCGGTGCAGCAGGCCACGCCGACGCCGGCCGCCTCGGCCCCGGCCCTGCTGCAGGCCTTCCCCCTGGCCGTGCTGCCGGTCACCACGGCCCTGCGGCCCCTGCAGGGGGGTGGGGGCGACGCCCGGGTGGCGCGACCCCCGCCCGATCCGCTTTTCCTCGCGACGCTGCGCCTGCGCGTCTGATCCGCTCCGACGACTGAACGCCTCCGCCCCACCCCTTGCCGGGTGAGGTGGATCTGCCCCTCTGTTCGTCCCCGGAGCCTTTCCATGTGTCCGTCTTTGCGGCGCAGCGCCCGTCTGGCGCTCGCCATCCTGCCCGCGCTGCTGGCGCTGGCGGTCACGGCCCTGCCCCTGCGCGCGGCCGAACCCACTCGCCTCACGCTTGATGAGGCCCTGTCCCGGGCGGTCGAGCGCTCCCAGCTGGCCCGCTCGGCCCGGGCCGGCGCCCTGGGCGCGGCCGAAATGGCCCGTGCCGCCGGCGAGTTGCCCGATCCCATGGTGAGTGCTGGCGTCGACAACCTGCCCGTCACCGGCCGGGATGCCCTGCGCCCCTGGGCCGAGGACATGACCATGAAGCGCATCGCCATCGCCCAGGAATGGGTGGCGGCCGACAAGCGCGCCGCCCGCAGCGCCCTGGCCCAGGCCCAGGCCCAGCGCGAGCGGCAGATGGAGCCGGTGGCCGCGGCCGAGGCCAGGCTGCAGACCGCGCTGGCCTTTCTGGACGGCCTCTACGCCCAGCAGGCGGTGGCCATCGCCCGCCATGCCCTGGCCCATGCCCAGGAGGAATCCCAGGTGGCCCAGGCCAGGCTGGCCAGCAGTGGCGCCATGGGCAGCGGCAGCGGCGTGACCGCGGCCGAGGTACTGGCCCTGCAGGGCATGGCCGGCCAGGCCGAAGATGAGCTGGCGGAGATGCAGCAGCAGGCCGCCGCGGCCGAGGTGGCGCTGCGCCGCTGGGTGGGCGGGTCAGCGACCGACGCGGGCGAGCCTGGCACCCAACTCGCGCCGGTGGACCTGGGCGCCGTGCCGGAGGAGGAGGCCTATGTCGCCCGCTCGGCCACAGTGCTGGCCCGCCAGCGCGACCTGGCCGTGGCCCAGCGCGAGGCTGAACTGGCCGGGCTGGCGCGGCGGCCCACCCCGACCTTCGAGCTGTCCTATGGCCAGCGCCAGAGCCGTGCCGACCTGATCTCCTTCAGCGTCAGCCTGCCCCTGCCGGTGGCGCCGGACACCCGCCAGGACCGCGAGACCGCCGCCAAGCTGGCCATGGCCGACCGGGCGCGCGCCGAACTGGCCGAAGCCGAACGGGTGGCCCGGGCGGAACACGCCGCCCTCAGGAGCGATGCCGACCGCCTGGCCCAGCGCCTGGCGCGTTACCCCGCCGCCGTGCAGGCCCCGCTGGCCCAGCGCAGCGCAGCCACCCTGGCGGCCTACCGCAGCAACACCGCCAGCCTGGCCATGGTCTTCGAGGCCCGCCATGCCGAGCTTGAAGCCGAGCGCAGGTTGCTGGCGCTCCGACGCGACCTGGACAAGGCCCGCGCCCAGCTCATCTTCAAACCCCTGGCGGCCGATGTGCCGGCCGCAGGAGTGCAGCCATGACCACGACCTCTCGAACCTTTGTGCTGGGCAGCGTTGCCCTGGCCGTGCTGGCCGCCGTGGCCGCTGGCGCCTACCTGCTGGGCCAGCGGAGCGCACCCGGTGCTGCAGTGATGGCTGGTACTCCCACCGCAGCTACGGTCCCGGCCCCCGGTGCTGCCGCATCGGCCGAGCGCAAGGTGCTGTATTGGCACGATCCCATGGTGCCCGGCCAGCGCTTCGACAAGCCCGGCAAGTCGCCCTTCATGAACATGCAGCTGGTGCCGGTGTATGCCGACGAGGCCGGCGCCGATCAGAGCGACAGCAACGCCAACAGCGTGCGCATCAACCCCCAGGTGCAGCAGAACCTGGGCCTGCGCACGGCCAGCGTCACGCGCATGGAGACTGCGCCGGCCATCGAGGCCGTGGGCGCGGTGCAGTTCGACGAACGCCTCAGCGTGGCGGTGCAGACCCGCGTGGCCGGTTATGTCGAGAAGCTGGCCGTGCGCGCGCCCATGGAGCGGGTCGCCAAGGGCCAGCTGTTGGCCACCGTTTATGCGCCTGAGTGGCTGGGCCCGCTGGGTGATGTCGTGGCCTTGAAGAAGGCCGGTGCGGCGCCCGACCTGGTGGCTGCGGCGGTGGAGCGCTGCAAGGCGCTCTCGATCCCGTCCGAACTGGTCGCCAAGGCCGAGCAGCAGGGTCAGGTCGAGGCGCGCTTCCCGCTGCTGGCCCCGGCCGGCGGCGTGATCGCCGAACTGGGCGTGCGCGAAGGCGTGGCCGTCAGCCCCGGCATGAGCCTCTTCCGCATCGCCGGCCTGGAGCGCGTCTGGGCCGTGGCCGAACTGCCCGAGGCGCAGATCCTGCAGCTCAGGCGCGGCCAGAAGGTCACGGCCAGCCTGCAGGCCGACCCGGCGGTCAGCCTGCGCGGCAGCCTGCAGGAGATCCTGCCGCAGGTGAACGCCGCCACGCGCACCCTGCAGGCCCGCTTCGAGGTGGCCAACCCGGGCGGCCGCCTGGTGCCCGGCATGCTGCTGCGCCTGGCCGTGGCGGGGGACAAGGCCAGCCGCCTGATGCTGCCCAGCGAAGCGGTGATCCGCACCGGCACCCGCGTGCTGGTCATCCTCAAGAAGGCCAATGGCAGCTTCGAGCCGCGCGAGGTGGCGCTCGGCGCCGAGCAGGGTGAGCTGGTCGAGCTGCGCAGCGGCCTGGTCGAAGGCGAACAGGTCGTGGTGAGCGGCCAGTTCCTGATCGATTCGGAAGCCCGCCTGCGCACCGTGCTGGGTGGCCTGGCGGGGGCGGCCGAAGCTGCTTCGGCACCAGGAGCCATGGGCGCTGCGTCGGGCATGGCTTCATCGACGACACCTGGCGCTGAACCCTCGCAGAAAGCCGCTCCCGTCCCGGCCCAGCCCGCGAGCAAGGTGGCGACGAAGCCCGCCTCCAAGCCCGCGACCTACATGGCCGAAGGTGTGGTCGAGAGCATCGAGCCCGGCGAGATGACCATCACCCACGGCCCCGTGCCGGCGCTGAAGTGGCCCGGCATGACCATGGGTTTCAACAAGCCCAAAGTCGCCAAGGCTGACAAGGCCTTCGCGGACCTCAAGCCCGGCGACAAGATCCACTTCGAGTTCCGCCAGGCCGGTGACGACTGGGAGATCGTCAGCGTGCACAAGATGGGCTCAGGTCAACCCGCAGGGGCCAGGCCATGATCGCCGCCCTCATCCGCTGGTCGGTCGCCAACCGGGTGCTGGTGCTCATGGCCACGGTGATGCTGGTGGCCGCCGCCCTGTTCGCCACCGCCACCACACCGGTCGATGCGCTGCCCGACCTCTCGGACACCCAGGTCATCGTGCGCACGCCCGTGCCGGGCAAGCCGCCCCAGGTGGTGGAGGACCTGGTGACCTACCCGCTCACCACCACCCTGCTGGGCGTGCCGGGCGCGAAGACCGTGCGCGGCTACTCCTTCTTCGGCGATTCCTTCGTCTACATCCTCTTCGACGACCACACCGACCCCTACTGGGCGCGCTCGCGCGTGGTGGAGGTGCTGAGCCAGGTGCAGTCGCGCCTGCCCGCGGGCGCCACCGCGGCCCTGGGGCCCGATGCCACGGGCGTGGGTTGGGTCTACGAATACGCCCTGGTCGACCGCACGGGCCACACCGACCTGGGCCAGCTGCGTGCGCTCAACGACTGGTTCCTGCGCTTCGAGTTGAAGACCGTGCCGGACGTGTCCGAGGTCGCGCCCATCGGTGGCATGGTGCGGCAGTACCAGGTGGTGCTGGACCCCGACCGCATGCGCCAGCTGGGCATCCCGCAGGCCATGGTGATGGAGGCGCTGCAGCGCGCCAACCAGGCGACCGGCGGCTCGGTGGTGGAGCTGGCCGAGACCGAATACATGGTCCGCTCGACCGCCTTCCTGAAGACCCTGGACGACTTCCGCGGCATCCCCATCACGGTGAGCGGCAGCACGCCCGTGCGCCTGCAGGATCTGGCCACGGTGCAGATCGGCCCGGAGATGCGCCGCGGCATCGCCGAGCTGGATGGCCAGGGCGAGGTGGCCGGCGGCGTGGTCATCATGCGTTCGGGCAAGAACGCCCGCAGCACCATCGCCGCGGTGCAGGCCAAGATGGCCGAGCTCAAGCGCAGCCTGCCGCCGGGTGTGGAGGTGGTCGAGACCTATGACCGCAGCCAACTCATCGACCGGGCCATCGCCAACCTGCAGCTCAAGCTCACCGAGGAGTTCATCGCCGTCACCCTCGTGTGCGCGCTCTTCCTGATGCACCTGCGCTCGGCCCTGGTGGCGGTGATCAGCCTGCCCATCGCGGTGGGTGCGGCCTTCATCGTCATGCGCTGGCAGGGCCTCAACGCCAACATCCTCAGCCTCGCGGGCATCGCCCTGGCCTGCGGTGCGGCGCTGGACGGCGTGGTGGTGCTGCTCGAAGCGGTGCACAAGCAGATCGAGGCCTTCGAGCACCAGCATGAAGGCCGGCAGCCGACGGTGGACGAGCGCTGGCGCCTCGTGACCGAAGCCTGCACCGAGGTCGGCCCGGCGCTCTTCTTCTCGCTGCTGGTCATCACGCTCTCCTTCCTGCCCGTCTTCACGCTGGAGGCGCAGGAGGGCCGGCTCTTCGCGCCCCTGGCCTACACCAAGACCTACACCATGGCCGCGGCCGCCGGCCTTTCGGTCACCCTGGTGCCGGTGCTGATGGGCTACCTGGTGCGCGGGCACATCCCGCACGAGACCGCCAACCCGCTCAACCGCGGGCTGATGGCGCTCTACCGGCCGGTGCTCGATGCGGTGCTGCGTTTCCCGAAGGCCACGCTGGTCGGCGCCGCGCTGGTGCTCGGCCTCACCATCATCCCGCTCAGCCAGGTGGGGGGTGAGTTCATGCCACCGCTGGACGAAGGCGACCTGCTCTACATGCCCTCGGCCCTGCCCGGGCTCTCGGCCGCCAAGGCCTCCGAGCTGCTGCAGCAGACCGACAGGCTCATCAAGACCGTG
>JBJOKP010000148.1:0-6128 GCA_046046045.1 Pseudomonadota bacterium
CATGAACCGGAGGAGCACCGTGATGCGAACCTACCCCGAGAACAGCCCGCAGGCCGCCGCCCGCATCGTCGCACTGACCCTGGTGGCCGACGGCGACATCGCCGACGCCGAGATCGAGTGGCTGGACCAGCTCGCCGTCCACGAACAGCTCGGCCTGACCCGGCACGAGCTGCACCAGGTGATCGACAGCTTCTGCGAGGACCTGTTATCCAGTCACCCGCCGCGCTGGGCCGATGCCTGCCCGGTGGACGAACGTACCCTGGGCGATCTGCTGGACGAGATCCAGGATCCGGCGCTGCGCCTCAAGCTGCTGCACATCTGCGTCGAGCTGGCCGAGGCCGATGCCCAGGTCGCCAACGCCGAATCGGTCGTGCTTGTCGCCGCGGTCGAGCACTGGGGCCTGCACCACGCCATGTTCAGGCCCCATCGCCAGGCGATGCATCTGGGCGTGGTGTAGGGCGCGGTGTAGGGTGCGGTGTAGGGCGCGGTGGCCGCCTTGTGCTTACTGCTTGCCGTTCACCGCCAGCAGTTCCACCTCGAACTGCAGGGTGGCGTTGGGGGGAATGACACCGCCGGCGCCGGTGGCGCCGTAGGCGATGGCGGGCGGGCAGGTCAGCTTGGCCTTGCCGCCAATCTTCATCTTCTGCACGCCCTCGGTCCAGCACTTGATGACCTGGTTGAGCGGGAAGTCGATGGGCGAGTTGCGCTTGTAGGAGCTGTCGAACTCGCGGCCGTCGGGGAAGGTGCCGCGGTAGTGCACCTTGACCACATCGGTGGCCTTGGGGCTGGCGCCCGTGCCGTCCTTCAGGCTGCGGTAGACCAGGCCGCTGGCGCTCACCTGGGCGCCGGCTTCCTTGGCGGCGGCAGCGGCGGCATCACCCTGGGCCTGGGCGGGCAGGCTGAACAGGGCGGAGGCGGCGGCGGCGGCCAGGGCGGCAGCCAGGGTGCGGGACAGCGTCATGATGGGAGAGCCTTTCAAGGTGCGGAAGTGGATGCCAGATGCCAGGCGCGGTGCAGGGCAGCCCCCGAGGCCGTCCGGCGCGAAAGCTCGCATCATCGCGGAATCGGCGCTGCCCCTCCCGGGCGCCCACCCTGACGCAAATCACGAAAGGACGACCCAACATGTTTCGCACCGCCCTGGCTGGCAGCCTGCCCAAACCCGACTGGCTGGCCGAGACCCACAAGCTCTGGCCGAAGTGGGCCCGCGAGGGCGAGGCCCTGGCCCTGGCCAAGCGTGACGCCACCCTGCTGTGGATCAAGCAGCAGGAGGACGCCGGCCTCTCCGTCATCGGCGATGGCGAACAGTCGCGCCAGCACTTCGTCCACGGCTTTCTCGAGCAGGTCGAGGGCATCGACTTCGAACACAAGGTCGAGATGGGCATACGCAACGACCGCTACAAGGCCATGGTGCCCCAGGTCGTCGGCCCGCTGCGCCTCAAGGGCCGCGTGCACGAGGTGGAGGCCGGCCTGCTGCGCGCCCACACCACGCGCCAGACCAAGTTCACCCTGCCCGGTCCCATGACCATCGTCGACACCGTGGCCGACCGCCATTACGGCGACCGCGTCAAGATGGCCATGGCCTTTGCCGACCTGCTCAACCAGGAGGCCCGCGCCCTGCAGGCCCAGGGCATCGACATCATCCAGTTCGACGAGCCGGCCTTCAACGTCTACATGGCCGAGGCCGCCGAATGGGGCGTGCAGGCCCTGGAACGCGCCGCCGCCGGCCTCACCTGCCGCACGGCGGTGCACATCTGCTACGGCTACGGCATCCAGGCCAACATCGACTGGAAGAATGGCCTGGGGGCCCAGTGGCGCCAGTACGAGCAGGTCTTCCCGGCACTGGCCAAAAGCCGCATCGACCAGGTCTCGCTCGAATGCATCCACTCCCAGGTGCCGCCTGAGCTCATGGCCCTGCTGCAGGGCAAGGACGTGATGGTGGGCGTCATCGACGTGGCCAGCAACACCATCGAGACCCCCGAGGAAGTGGCCGACACCATCGCCCTGGCGCTGAAGTACGTGCCGCGCGAGCGCCTCATCGCCTGCAGCAACTGCGGCCTGGCGCCCATGAGCCGCGAGGTGGCCGAGGCCAAGCTCAAGGCCCTGGGCGCCGGGGCCAAGCTGGCCGATGCAAGAATGGGCGCTTAGAAAAAAAGACAGGGAGTAGGGCGGGCCACCGCCGCCCGCAGACGACACACCATGACGCTGCCGCATCGCCGCCCGGCCCTGCCGCCAACCATCCAGACCCTGGGCTGCGCCGCCCTCGCTCTTGGCCTCACCCTCACCCTTGCGATCACGCCTGGCCCTGCCCAGGCGCAGATCTACAAGTGCACCGAAGGCAGCGCGGTCACCTACCAGAGCCAGCCTTGCCCCATTGCCCGCGAGCGCGGCGGCAAGGAGGTCACCGCCGCCGAACTCAACGAACTGCGCCGCAAGCAGCTTCAGGCAGCGGCCGCAGCCGCCGCCTCGAGCCCCGCGGCCGCCAGCGCCCCCCAGCGCGGCGAAACCGCCGCCCCCACCACCGTGCAACCTGCCGCCCAGGACCGCCCCCAGCGCTCCACCGGCACCATCCTCCAGACCCGCCGCGAGCCGTCCGGTGCCACCACCGCCTCTCCGTTCCGCTGCGACAGCCGCCGCTATTGCAGCCAGATGACCTCCTGCGAGGAAGCGACCTACTTCCTGCGCAACTGCCCTGGCGTGGAGATGGATGGTGACCTGGACGGCATCCCCTGCGAGAACCAGTGGTGCAACAGTTCCCGGTAGACGGTGGAGCGGACTGATGGGCCTGGCTGGGGCGGGTGCCTGATGGTCCCAATGGACCTTGACTCGGGCTTTCCCGCACTTCTTTCTCATCCAGAACCGGGATGCCCGCGGCCGGCGGACGATCCAACATACCCCTGAACCCCGCATCCGCCGTGGGGCGGTGGAGGGAACGATGTCTTTCCGAGCAGCAGCCAGATTCGAATCCGAGGTGGCCCGTGATGAGCAGGTGGGCGATGAGCAGATCCACCTCTCGAGACTCAGCGGCATGGCGCCGGCAGATATCGATGTGCTGCAGGACTTCACCCGCGAGGAATGTCTGCTGCTCATCATCCGTTGTCCCAAGCGGTCCGCCCGCTACCACCATGGCAAGGTCCCGCCCAAGACCTGGGCCACCAGCAAGCTGCACCTCAAATCGGATCCCTCGACCGGGCTGGTGACCCTGCCCAACGGCAGCCAGCAGGTCTCGGACTATGACCTGATGTGCGTCTACCGCAAGCTGGGCGATGACTTTGACAAGCTGTTCTTTTCTTCCAAGACGGAGCGGGGGGCACTGCCTGCCGAAGCCCAGCGCCTGCTGATGCTTGTCCAGTGGCGTCTCAAGTCGCGCTTCCAGCACGGTGCCCAGGATGACTACGAATTTCCCGGCAACCCTGGCGTTTCGAAGGGTGATGGCAAGAGCAAGCCCTCGGACAAATTCATGGTCTTCATGCTCGGCGCCGCCCGCTGCTACCCGGGCCCCGATGAGCTGAAGGCCAAGGTGTACGACGTCCATGGACTGGACTGGCCGTATGTCAACGGCATCCACCGCGCCCTGCTCGATGGCAGGCACGGCACATCGCTCGCATCCGCAGGCTGATCTGACCGGCAAGGAGCTCGCGACCATGGCCATAGACCCACCCCCCGGCGGACGAAACGCCCACTACTGCGTGCTCAACCTCAAGGGCACCAGCAAGAACAGCTGCGGCTGCGCCAGCTGGCTGCGCCACTGGCGCAACTACGCCAAGACCCGGCGCATCTACTGTGCCGAGTTCCGCTGCAACAGGCGGGCCGAGGTCGGCGCCCATGTCCTCATCGACGACTGGCGCTCCAGCTTCTCCTGGTGGATCGTGCCGCTCTGCAAGTCCCACAACCACTACCGCAACACCAAGGAGATGTACCTCGACCGCTCGGTCACCCTGGTTTCAGCCAATGTGGCTCTCACCTGCGGTCGATCGAATGAGTGGAGCGCGGGCGACGCCGACGCCTGAGCCGGGCCGCCCGCCTGCTTGCCCGCAGGGCTCAGTTCCCCGCCAGCGTCCGGTCATGCACCGGCGCATTCGGGGCCACCCGCTTCATCGCCTCGATGCCGCCCAGGGCGGCCTGCTTGGTGGTGTAGACCTCGGAATGGCACAAGGTCTCGCCATTCAGCGCCTTCAGGCGCCAGTAATAGCCGCCGCGTTCGGCGCGCAGGATCTCGAACATGGTCTTGCCCTCCTTCGTGGCTGGCTCAGTTGACGATCACGCTGATCGGTGAGGTCCAGGGGCCGGACAGCCCGCCCGAGCGCACCGCGCGCAGGCGCGCCCAGGTCACCCCGGGCGTCAGGTTGTCCACCACCACCCGGCGGACGGTCGGCACGATCAGCGCCTGGCGCCAGCCTTCGTCCTGCGCCGGGTCACCCCGGGTGGTCTGCACCTCGTAGGCGATGGCGCCGCGCTGGCGCGTCGCATCCACCTGCAGCGAGCCTGCGCGCGGCCCCAGCCCCACCCGGAAGTCCTCCGGCGGGCCGATGCGCGTGGCCGTGCTGCCCGCAAACGTCATCGGCCGGCCACCCTCGCGCCGCACCTCGAAGCCTGTGGACTGCAGCAGATCCACGTCGCCATTGGCCAGCAGCTCGGCATAGGACGCCACCCGCTGCAGGCTGCGGCTCAGCTTGTCGCGCGCCTCGTCGCGCTTGCGCAGCTGGCCGAAATCCCGGCGCTGCACCGCCTGCTGCAGTTCGCGATAGGCCGCGTCCTCCTGGCGCAGCTGGGCCAGCGCCGGCACCGGTTCGGGCCAGGGCTCGGGCATGCGTGGGTGATTGGTCAAGGCTGCCAGGATCGCACCCACGCGCACCTGGAAGTCAGCGTCGCTCAGCCGAGTGAACGCCACGATGAGTCTGTGATTCGCCATGCTGAAACTCCATGCAGGCAACAAGAACGGACCGTCAAGTCACACGCCGGAAGGGCGCTCGCCGCCCCGCAGCCACAGGCTTCCCGCTGCAGCGCCGCAGCGCGCCGCACACCCTTCCGCTCCCACGCGAACCCGCCCGCCGTCCTCCTCCTCTTGACACGGTGGCTGGCTGATCGGCGCCCAGTGCTCCGGCCCCCGCTCGCCGGCCCTCCGCCCGGTCAGTCGTGCTCGCTGGCCACCACTGTCCGCCGTGCCGTCCACGCCGGACTCATCCCTTTTGCGGATGCCGCGCCCCGCCACCGAGAACAATGCACGCCCTGGCGACGTGTGATCTCCTTCATGCGCTGCGTGAACCTGTTCACGCCGGATGTGAAGGGATTTTTTCGTCGTTTGCGCCACCGCCTTGCTGCGACGTCGACCATCAGCGCGCTGCCGAACATATTCAGCAGCCGTTTGTCCCCTTGCGCCTGCGGAATGCGCACCATCCGACGCTGGATGCGGGGTTGGCGCTGCAGTACTACGGTCAACCCGTCAGGATTGAAATCGTTCATCTCCCGTCGCAAACTCCTCCGGTCGGTGTCGTGCCCATTCAAAGCCCGCCTGAACGACTTGTCTGCCCGATGGCGACACGACACTCGCCCCTTGAATGGGCGTGCCTCTGGATTGCGGCCCTTCCTGTCTGGTTCGTCGCCACACATTGGGCGCGAGTGGGCCATTCTTCTTGCGATGAAGGTGTTCAGCCGCGAGCTGAATTCCTGCGCCCAGGGCGATTCAGCTGCGGTTGCGGAAATGCACACAGCACATCGCAGATGCGGCCTGAATCGGCTCAGCCGACGCAGAGCGATCGCACGGATGGGGGGAAGACCCGGCCATGGTCGCCATTCTTGCCTGCCTGGCCAGATGGAACGCCGGCCACGCACCCGGGCGTGGCCGGTAGACTGCAGCGCAAGCTGGTGGTTGGGGGCCGTGGATCCGGCACCGATCAGGTCAAGTCCATTGAAGTTCCAGGGAGCCTATGAGCCAAGCAGTGGTCACCGTCAGTTCGTCTGAACTGGAGTCCCACCTTTGGGAGTCCGCCAACATCCTGCGCGGGCCGGTGGACGCGGCCGATTTCAAGACCTACATCTTTCCGCTCCTCTTCTTCAAGCGGATCTGCGATGTCTGGGACGAGGAGTATCAGGAGATCGTTGACGAAACGGGCGACGAACAACTCGCATGG
>JBJOKP010000149.1:0-6115 GCA_046046045.1 Pseudomonadota bacterium
CCGGCCTTCTGCAGCGCCAGCTTGACCACGGTGCGGAAGCTGCCCGAGTCGTCAATGATGAGGATGGTCTTGCTCATGGGAGGTCCGTGCGGTGGTAGGGGCCCGGTGGGCGAAAGCGGTGGGCCGGATCGCCGGGCAGGCGTCCGGCGCCGGAAGGGTTGCAAGTTGTTCGAGCCAGCGGCGCGCCTGGGCGGGGTCGAGGTCCACCTCGTCCACCAGCCAGGCCTCCAGTGCGGGCATGGGATCTGCCCACGCGTCATCGGCCTCTGGCCGCCCGACTTGAGGGTTGGACGTGGTGGTGATCACCACATGCGCGGGCCGGCCCTCGGCCCGAATCGGCGTCTGCCGGTTGGGGCTGGCCAGCGCGGCGTCCGCGAGTCCAGGTGGCATGGCGCTTGGCAGGGGCTGAGGGCGCGACGACGGGGGCTGCAGGAAGAAGGTGTCCATGGCGATGACGCATCTGGACACCGTCCTGCGGCCTCAGGCACACAAGATCGCGTGCCGCACAAGTTCGAGGCAGAACATGTCCTTCGATGCCCGTCATCGTCACGCCTGAGACAGCGGGATAACCCGCAATAAGTGAGGACGCAGTCCAGCAATTGATCGTTTCGGGCGGGCCTGACCCGCTGCCAGGACACAGCCTTCGCCAGGCAGGCGGACCGCCGAGGAATTTGCACGCCCTGGGCGGCTGTACCGATGCGTCGTCTATGGGCAACAACCCGACCCTTGGCAAGATCGCGCCCCGGCGAACGACCTGAAGTTTCCTTTTCGCCACGGATGTTCACTCAAGCTTGTTGACGTGGATCCAGTAAATGGTAAAGTTTCCCACGTCAACAAGGCACCGCCATCAGAATCGAGCCTCCGGCCAGGCCCTCAGGCAATCCGGACCCCGCCCTGGTGAACCGCCGCCCCCGTCAACCCCTCTCGCCCAGTCCTCAGGAGATCCCATGACCCTCAATCCCATCGCCGCCACGCTGCGCCGCCCGCTCGGCACCGTCTCCACCCTGGGCAGCCTGCTGCTCGGCACTGCCGTGCTCGTGGCCTGCGGTGGCGGCGGCGGTGTGGGCGGTTCGGGCACCGGCAACGTCCAGGTCACCGGCTTCTCGGCCGGCACCGTGACGGGCAAGGGCTCGACCATCGTCAACGGCGTGCGCTTTGATGACTCCTCGGCCAGCATCACCGGCGAGGATGACAGTCCCAATGACGACAGGGGCAACAAGCTGATCGGCGAGAGCGTCAAGGTTGGCATGGAGGTCGAGATCGAGCACGGCGTCATCACCTGCGTGCCCGATGCCTCCAGCACCGTGGCCGTGCCCCTGCCCGACATCTGCACTGCCACTGCCACCAAGATCGCCTACGGTGGCAATTCGATCGTTGCGCCCATCGCCAACTTCGCGGCCGGCGATGCCACGGCCACGCCCGCCACCTTTGCCAGCTTCGAGTTGCTGGGCCAGAAGGTTCAACTGTCGGCGAGCACCACGGTCAACCTCGAGAGCCTGGTGACTGCCCTGGCCGATGGCGTGGTGGTCGAGGTTCATGGTGTGTATGACTCGGCCAGCGGCATCACCACGGCCACACGCATCGAGGTCAAGGCTGCGACCACCTCCTCGCCGGAGGCGGCCGGCCTGGCTTTCCGCCTGCGCGGCCTGCTGACCGTGGATGTTGGCGGCAACACCGGCACCATCGGGAGTACCGCGGTCGACCTCAGTGGCGTCGCCGCCACTGCAGCCACCCTCAACGGCAAGGTCGTGCGGGTCAAGCTCGACGCGTCGACCACGCCGTACAAGGTCACGGCCATCAAGAGTTCCCAGCGCAAGCTTGATGACAAGAAGGGCCTGGACGCCGAGGTCGAGGGCCTGATCGACAGCGACGTCACCACCAACACCGATGGCAGCCGCAGCTTCACCATCAACGGTGCCCAGGTCAGCGTGCCTGCCAGCATCACCCTGACCCTGGCCAAGGGTGACCGCATCGAGGTCGAAGGCCATGTGGACAGCAACGGTGTGCTGGTGGCCAAGAAGGTCAAGGCGCACGCCGAAGACGGAGTGGGCGGGGTTGGTGGCACCGGCCTGGAGATGGAGTTCCACGGCCGCCTGGTGCGACCCATCGCCAGCGGCGAGACCGGTTGCAGCAACGGCACCACGACCACGGCCTTCATCAACACCTACAACCAGGCCAACCGCACCTTTGCCATCTGGACCACGACAGTCCCCTACACCCTGCGCGAGACCATCCAGATCGTGAAGACACCTCAGGATCCCGACGGCACGAAGTTCGTCGGCAACAAGGGCCGTGAATTCAGCGAAGCAGCTCTCGCCAACCTCTGCACCGGCGGACTGGTGGTGGTCTATGGTCGTCGCTCGGCTGATGGCACGAGCATCATCGCGTCCAAGGTGAAGAACGACACCTCCACCGAGTGAGTCAGGCCGCGATCCTGGCGGCCTCCCCGTCAAGGGCACGGCACTGAGCCAAGGGCCATGCACCAGCCCCCTGGTCCCCCAGGGGGCTCTTTCATGGGGCTCATCAGGGCAGGTCCTCAGCAGGAGAACCCTAGGGAGCGGGCCGCATGTCAGCCCAGGACAGGCACTTGCCGCTAGCCTTGCTGCACTGCCGCGAAATCCGCTGACTGACCGAATGACCCACGGGTGATGGCGGCAGCCTCCCCATGCACTCCTCTCCCGTTCCGCAGCCTGACGCGAAGGCGCCTGCCGGCTTGGCACCCGAGGGCCAGGCCTTGCAGGAAGTGACCGTGGCGGTCGCCGGCCGGCCCGCCGGCCTGGGCATGAGCTTCGAAGCCTTTGCCCGGGGCCAGCTTCATATCGCCGTCGCCGCCATCGCTGCGCTGCTGGTCATGCTGGGCCTGTTGCTGGTGCAGGTCTGGCGGTCGCAGTCGGACTTGGCCGATCAGCGGCGTCTTCAGGATGGCCTGCAACGCCTGAGCGAACTGCGCCAGCGTGCCGAGGCGGCCGAATCAGCCCTGCTGACCTATCAGGCCACCGGTAACGCCTGGCTGCTGTCCCAGGTCCAGCCTTGCGCCGGCCGCTGCCTGGCCAGCGAGGACCTGCAGCAGGTGCTGGGCAGCGCGGAGGAGGAGCAGACCGCCGCCGCGGTGCGCATCACCAACTGGGCCCGGCGTGTGGATGCCGCCCTGGTCCAGATCAGCAGTCTGGCGGTGCCGGTCACCGGGCCGGCCGTGGTGACGGTGACGGATGCAGGCGCAGCCGCATCGATGTTGACCGATGTGGCCGGCATCGAGGAAGTGCTGGCCGCTGGCCGCCAGCTGCGCCTGAACCTCATGAGCCTTGAAGCCAGTCTGTGGCAGGCCTTGGCCCGCAGCCAGGACAGCCGCGGCCTGGATCTCACCGGCCAGATGATGCTCGGGGCGGCGCTGGCCGGCCTGGTGCTGCTGGGCTATGGCCTGCTGCTGCGCCGCTCCAGCCGGTTGGCGCGGGCGAGCGCCCACACGGAACAGGCGTTGCGCGAGCTGTCGCTGCGCGATCCGCTGACCGGGCTGCCGAACCGGCGCGCCCTGGGCCTTCGCCTGGAACACATGATCGAGCGCGCAGAGCGTCATGGCGGTGGGCCGGCGGTGCTGGTGGTGGATCTGGAAGGCTTCCGCCAGATCAACGAGCTGCATGGCCATGCCGCTGCCGACCATGCCCTGGTGGAGGTGGCGCACCGCCTGCTGGCGGCGCTGCGCAAGAGCGACCTCTCGGCCCGCATCGATGGCGACGAGTTCGTCGTGCTGCTGGACGATCCGGAGAGCCCCGACACCGCCCGTGCCGTGGCTGAACGCCTGCTGCTGCTGCTGCGCGCGCCGGTGCAGTTGCCCGCGCCGCTGGGCGCGGTGGAACTGGGCGCCTCGGTGGGCCTGGCCCATTACCCGGCCTGCGCCCATGGCGCCCAGGCTTTGCTGGATGCTGCGACCCAGGCCTGCGGTGCGGCCAAGCTGGCCGGCAGGAACCGGCTGTTCGAGGCGCCGGCCACCCAGCGGCCGGCTGGCGCGGCAGCGAGTTCGCCGGTGGTCGCGGGGTCGGCCGCCGGGTGGGCTGCCCGGCCCCCTGCCGGCCGCCCACTGCGGGACCGGGTCTGACACCTGGTCGCGGCAGCGTCCAGGAGTGGCCTCAGGCCGAGCTGAACCTGCCGCGTAATGGCTGGCCGGCGCCCTGAACCCGGCGCCGGGTCATCAGCCCCTTTCTTGGCCCGGCCGCCGGAGGGCCGTCATTGCAGGGTCGGACCGGCCTCGGGCTCGGGGTGGCTGCCGCTGCGGAAGAGTTCGGCCACGTCGATGGCGTCAAAGCGGTACTGGCGCCCACAGAACTCGCAGCCGACCTCCACCTGGCCGCGCTCGGCGATCAGGCCCTCGGATTCGGCCTGGCCCAGGCCGATCAACATGCGACCCACCCGCTGGCGCGAGCAGGTACAGGCAAAACGCGGCCCCAGTTCGCCCGTCAGGGGCTCGAAGCGACGGATGTCCTGCTCCCAGAACAGGCGGTGCAGGATGGTGTCGGCCGGCAGGCCCAGCAATTCCTCGGCCTTGAGGGTGCCGGCCAGCAGGGCGAGGTGATGGAAGGCCTCGCGCGCCTCGTCCGAGGCCTCGTGAGCGCCGGCATGGCCGCCCTCGCCGGGCAGACGCTGGATCAGCAGGCCGGCGGCGCAGCGATCGTCGGCCGCCAGAACCAGGCGGGTGTCCAGCTGTTCGGACTGGCGCATGTAGTGCTCCAGCACCTCGGCCAGGTTCTGCAGGGGCTGGCGCTGGCCGGCCTCGTCATGCACTGCCAGCGGCACCACGCCCTGATAGGGCTGCTGCCCGGGCAGGCGGTCCTTGGGGTCCAGGGTGATGGCGCAGCGCCCGCCACCGTGGCGATCCAGCAACTGTGGCAGGCCGTCACTGGCCTCGACGATCCCCACGATCTGGGCAGTGGCGCGCAAACCCAGATCAGGCTGGACTTCGGCCACGGCCAGCTTGAGCGGCCCGTCGCCATGCATCTGCAGGATCAACGCGCCATTGAACTTGATGTTGGCCTGCATCAGGATGGCTGCCGCACTCATCTGGCCAAGTAGCTGGCGCACCGGGACAGGAAACTCGCCACTGTCCCGACGCGCGGCCAGCATCTGCTGCCAGGCACCAGTGAGCTTCACGAGCATGCCGCGCACCGGCACGCCTTCGAAGAGGAACTTGTGCAGCTCGCCCTGGGCGGCGGTGAGCGGCAGGGCATCGGGCTGGGGATCGGTCTGGGTCGTCATGGGCGCTTCCGTCCTGTGCCGGGACGCGGTTGCGTCGGCTCCGCGGCAGCAGGGCCGCGCATTCTAGGAAGCCGAGGCCGGTCACCCGCCGGTCCGGCCTCATGGTGGATGGGTGCTGCCATGATTGTTCGAAAGTCACAATTTCATTTCTGCAATTTGACGAAATTGATGTTGAATTTATTGATTGCCATGAAAATAGCGCCATGTCCGAGCAACCGCTACCGCCATCTCCGCCAGCCCTGGTCGCCGTGGACCGCAGCTTCCTGACGACCCGCGAGGCGGCCGAACGCCTGGGGATCTCGGTCGGCACGGTCCAGCAGTGGGTCGAAACCGGTGTGCTGGAGGCCTGGAAGACCACCGGCGGCCACCGCCGGGTGACACCCGAATCGGTCGATCGCCTGCTCGCCACTCGCCTGGGCCGCGAGGTGGTCGCCAGTTCCCCGGTTGCCACCTCACTGGGCAGCGCGTCAGGACGGGGTGCCCCGAAGGCCATTGCCGCACTTCCCTCCCTGCCGCCGCGAAGGCCGCTCTCCATCATGGTGGTGGAGGACGATCCCAACCTGCTGCGGCTCTATGACTTCCGGTTGCGGCACTGGCCGATGGCGCCCGACGTGGTCTGCGTCGGCAATGCCTTCAGCGCCCTCATGCTGCTGGGTCGCCAGCATCCCGACCTGCTCATCACCGACCTGCACATGCCCGGCATGGACGGCTTTGCCATGCTGCGGGTATTGCGCGCCTCGCCCGAACTGGCCCGCACCCAGATCGTGGTGGTCAGCGGCCTGGACGCCGACGAGATCGAGCGTCGGGGAGGGCTGCCCTCCAGCGTCGACTGCCATCCCAAGCCCGTCCCCTTCCAGGCCCTGCAGGA
>JBJOKP010000150.1:0-6105 GCA_046046045.1 Pseudomonadota bacterium
CCGCCCAACCGCTGGCGGGCCATCAGAACCATGCTGGCTGCATCATGCGACAGGTCGGCTCGCGTGTCTCGACCACGGCCAGCCAGGCCGGCACCCGCGGCAGCTCGTAGGCCATGAAGTAGTCGCCGGCCGCGCGCTTGCCGGCCACGAAGTCAGGTGTCGCCGTGGCGCTCTGGCTGGCGGTGACCGCCAGTTCCAGCCACATCCAGGCCAGCACCACATGGCCGAAGGCCTGCAGGTAGGGCGTGGCATTGGCCAGGGCCTCGACCGGGTCGCCGGTGGACCAGGCGGCCCGCGTGGCGTTCACCAGGTGGCGCACCGCGCCGGCCAGCTTCAGGCCCTGGGCCGCCAGGGCCGGGTCGAACTGGGCCCGGGCGATGCTGACCTCGATCTTCTCGGCCAGCAGCTTGAGGCCGGCACCCTGCTGCATGGTGACCTTGCGGCCCAGCAGGTCCAGGGCCTGGATGCCGTGGGTGCCCTCGTGGATCATGTTCAGGCGGTTGTCGCGCCAGTACTGCTCGACCGGGAAGTCGCGCGTGTAGCCATAACCGCCCAGCACCTGGATGGCCAGGCTGTTGGCCTCCAGGCACCACTCGCTGGGCCAGCTCTTGGCAATCGGCGTGAGCACCTCCAGCAGCAGGCCGGCCTCGGCGGCCGCGGCCTCGTCACCGGTGTGCTGCTCGTCGACCAGACGGGCGCAGTAGAGCTCCAGCGCCAGGCCACCTTCGACGTAACTCTTCTGCGCCAGCAGCATGCGCTTCACGTCGGCGTGTTCGATGATGGGCACGGGCGGCTGGACGGCGTCCTTGGTCACCGGCGCCCCACCACCGGATGAGCCGCCCGATGCCGCGCGACTCTGCGCCGGCCGGCCCTGCAGCCGCGTCTTCGCATAGTCCAGGCTGGCCTCGTAGCCGGCATACCCCAGCATGACCGCGCCCATGCCCACGCCGATGCGGGCCTCGTTCATCATGTGGAACATGCAGGCCAGGCCCTGGCCGGGCTGGCCCACCAGGTAGCCGATGGCGCCGGCCGCAGGCGAGCCGGTGGAGGCCACGGGGTAACGCCCTTCACCGAAGTTCAGCAGGGTGTTGGGGATGCCGCGGTAGCCCAGCTTGTGGTTGAGGCCGGCCAGCGCCACGTCATTGCGCGCGCCGGTGAGTTCACCGTCGGCGCCCACCAGCTTCTTGGGCACGATGAAGAGGGAGATGCCGCGCACGCCTGGCACCAGCTGGCCGTGGGCATCGGGGATCTTGGCCAGCACCAGGTGGATGATGTTCTCGGCCAGCTCGTGCTCGCCGTTGCTGATCCACATCTTGTTGCCGCGCAGGCGGTAGCGGGGCCCCAGCGGATCGGCCTCCGAGCCTTCACCATCAGGCGTGGCGCGGGTGGTGATGTCCGACAGGCTGGAGCCGGCCTGGGGCTCCGACAGGCACATGGTGCCGGCGAAACGCCCGGCCAGTTCCTGCTCGGCGAACACCTTCTTCTGCAGCGGCGTGCCATGGGCCAGCAGCAGGTTGGCATTGCCGGTGGTCAACATGCCGCCTCCGCCCAGGGCGATGCCGGCCTTGCCGAAGAAGCCGTTGGCCGCCATGGCCAGCGTCACCGGCAGCTGCATGCCGCCGACCTCGGCATCCTGCGTGGCCGCCAGCATGCCGGACTCGACATAGGCCCGCGAGGCCTTGTGGGTGGCCTCGGGCTGATGGACCTTCTCGCCGTCGAACCAGGGTTCCTCGACGTCACCGATGCGGTTGAAAGGGGCGACCTGCTCGCGCGCGATGCGTTCGCAGGTGTCCAGCACCGCATCGAAGGTGGCGCGGCTGTGCTCGGCAAAACGCGGCCGGCCGCACAGGGCCTCGTCCACATGCAGCCAGTCGTAGAGCAGGAAGTCCAGGGTCTGGCGCATGCGGGCAGCGTCCTTGTGCGTCGGTCAGCCGGTGCAGGTCGATGACAGTCGTTGAAGTTGGATGGCGGCCGAGCAGGCTTACAGCACCTCGAAGACCCCGGCTGCGCCCATGCCACCGCCCACGCACATGGTGATGCAGACGCGCTTGGCGCCGCGGCGCTTGCCCTCGATGAGGGCATGGCCGGTGAGGCGCTGGCCACTCACGCCGTACGGGTGGCCCAGGGCAATGGCGCCGCCGTTGACGTTCAGGCGATCCATGGGGATGCCCAGCTTGTCGGCGCAGTAGAGCACCTGCACGGCGAAGGCCTCGTTGAGCTCCCAGAGGTCGATGTCGTCGACCGTGAGGCCCAGGCGCGCCAGCACCTTGGGCACGGCAAAGACGGGACCGATGCCCATCTCGTCCGGTTCACAACCCGCCACCGCGAAGCCCAGGAAACGGCCAAGGGGCTTGAGGCCCTTGGCTTCAGCGTATTGCTCGCTCACCACCACGCAGGCGCCCGCGCCGTCGCTGAACTGGCTGGCATTGCCGGCGCTCACCACGCCGCCGGGCAGCGCGGTGCGTATGCCCTGCACGGCCTCGAAGGTCGTGCCCTCACGGATGCCTTCGTCGGCGCTGACGGTGAGCTGCTTGGTCATGAGGCCCAGGGTCTTGTCGGCCACGCCCATGGTCACGGTGATGGGGGCGATCTCGTCGGCAAAGCGGCCGGCGGCCGCGGCCGCGCAGGCCTTCTGTTGGCTCTCGGCGCCGTAGCGGTCCATGCGCTCCTTGGCGATGCCGTAGCGCTTGGCCACGGTCTCGGCGGTCTGCAGCATGGGCCAGTAGATCTCGGGCTTGTTCTTGTCCAGCCAGCTGTCCTTGAACATGTGCTGGTTCATCTCCTGCTGCACGCAGGAGATGCTTTCCACGCCGCCGGCCACATAGACCTCGCCCTCGCCCGAGAGGATGCGCTGCGAGGCCATGGCGATGGTCTGCAGGCCGCTGGAGCAGAAGCGGTTGACGGTGAGGCCGGACACGCTCATGGGCAGGCCGGCACGCAGGGCCACCTGGCGGGCGATGTTCCAGCCCGTGGCGCCCTCGGGGTTGGCGCAGCCCATGAGCACGTCCTCGATGGCACCGGCATCGATGCCGGCGCGCTCGACCGCGGCCTTCACCGCGTGGCCACCCAGGGTCGCCCCATGGGTCATGTTGAAGGCGCCCTTCCAGCTCTTGCCGAGCGGGGTGCGGGCGGTGGAGACGATCAATGCCTTGGTCATGATGAAGAGTCCTCGTGTACGTCGGGGTCGGTGGGCGGGCCGGCTTCAGCTGAAGCTCTTGCCTTCGGCCACCAGACGGGCCAGCAGGGGGGCGGGCTGCCAGAAATTCGCGTCATCGCGCGGATTGCGGGCAAAACGCTTCATCGCCTGCACGACGTTGAAGAGGCCGACCGTGTCGGCATAGCACATCGGGCCGCCGCGGTGCAGCGGGAAGCCGTAGCCGGTGAGGTAGACCATGTCAATGTCGCTGGCCTTGCTGGCAATGCCTTCCTCGAGGATGTGGGCGGCCTCGTTGACCAGGCTGAAGACCAGGCGGTGCACGATCTCCTCGTCGCTGATCTTGCGCGGGGTGATGCCCAGTTCCTTGCGGTAGTCGGCCACCATCTGCTCCACCACCGGGCTGGGGATGGCGTCGCGCTTGCCGGCCTGGTAGTCGTACCAGCCCGCACCGGTCTTCTGGCCGTAACGGCCCATCTCGCAGAGCAGGTCGGCCGTCTTGCTGTAGCGCAGGTTGGGCTTCTCCTGGTAGCGACGCTTGCGGATGTACCAGCCGATGTCGTTGCCGGCCAGGTCGCCCATGCGGAAGGGGCCCATGGCAAAGCCGAACTTCTCGACCGCCTTGTCCACCTGCGCGGGCGTGCAGCCCTCCTCCAGCAGGAAGCCGGCCTGGCGCGAGTACTGCTCGATCATGCGGTTGCCGATGAAGCCATCGCACACGCCCGAGACCACGCAGGTCTTCCTGATCTTCTTGCCGAGCGCCATCACCGTGGCCAGCACGTCCTTGGCGGTGGCCGCGCCGCGCACCACCTCCAGCAGCTTCATCACGTTGGCCGGGCTGAAGAAGTGGGTGCCGATCACGTCCTGCGGACGCTTGGTGAAGTTGGCGATCTTGTTGACGTCCAGCGTGCTGGTGTTGCTGGCCAGGATGGCGCCAGGCTTCATCACCGCGTCAAGCTGCTCGAAGACTTGGCGCTTCACCTCCAGGTCCTCGAACACCGCCTCGATGACGATGTCGGCATCGCCGATGGCGGCGTAGTCCAGCGTGGTGCTGAGCAGGGCCATGCGCTGCTCGTACTTGTCTGCCTTCAGCTTGCCCTTCTTGACCTGGCCCTCGTAGTTCTTGCGGATGGTGGCGACGCCACGGTCCAGCGCCTCCTGCTTCATCTCCAGCATCACCACCGGGATGCCGGCGTTGAGGAAGTTCATGCTGATGCCGCCGCCCATGGTGCCGGCGCCGATGACGGCCACCTTGGCGATGGGCCGGGTGGGCGTGTCCTCGGGCACATCGGGGATCTTGGTCGTGGCGCGTTCGGCGAAGAAGGCATGGCGCAGGGCCTTGCACTCGGGCGTGAGCATCAGGGCCATGAAGGCCTGGCGCTCGTAGACCATGCCCTCGTCGAACTTCAGCTTGAGGGACTGCTCGACCGCGTCCACGCAGCGCGCCGGGGCCGGGAAGTTCTTGGCCATGCCCTTGACCATGTTGCGGGCGAACTGGAAGTAGGCGTCCGGCTCGGCATGGCGGGCCTTGAGGTCACGCACCTTGGGCAGCGGCGAGCCATCGGCGGCATGGGCCGCGGCCTTGGCCTGGGCCAGCGTGATGGCGGCGGCCAGCACCTCGGCCGCACCGCCCTCGACCACCTGGTCGAACAGCTTCTGGCCCGGCACCTGGGCCAGCATGCCCGCGGGCACGGGCTCGCCGCTCACGATCATGTTGAGCGCGGGTTCCACGCCCAGGGCGCGCGGCAGGCGCTGCGTGCCGCCGGCCCCGGGGATGAGGCCGATCTTCACCTCGGGCAGGGCGATCTTGGCGTCGGCCGTGGCCACGCGGTAATGGCAGCCCAGCGCCAGCTCCAGCCCGCCGCCCATGGCGACGCTGTGCATGGCGGCCACCACCGGCTTGGTGCAGCCCTCGCACAGGGCAATCAGGCTGAGCAGATTGGGCTCGGCAATCGCCTTGGGCGAGCCGAACTCCTTGATGTCCGCCCCACCCGAGAAGGCCTTGCCGGCCCCGGTGATGACGATGGCGCGCACCGCCGCGTCAGCCTGGGCCCGCTCGATGCCGGCGGCAAATTCCACGCGGCTGGCATAGCCCAGGCCGTTGACCGGCGGGTTGTCCAGGGTGACCACGGCCACATCGCCGTGCAGTTCATAACGGGCACTCATGCAAGCTCCTCTTGGGGTCCAGGCTGGGACGTTCAGGGTTCTGTGTGCAGCGCTCAAGCGCCACGCGGCCAGCGGGCGCTGCCCTGCGGGACATCGAGGCCCCGGTAGAAAAAGAACGATCGTTCGATTTTAGGCCGTGCTGCACTGCAGCTTGTCTCTGCTGCGACAGGATGGGCATCGGGTTTTCCCAGGTGGAGGTGCTCGATGAGGGATGCCTGAAGTTCGCCCGGCGCGCACGGCCAGCGCAATGCCACGATCGCCGTGGAGAGGCACTGTCGGCACGATCACGCGCAGCGGGCGGGCAGGATTCGCTCATCGCCCTGGGCCTGAGCGCCGGCGTGCCGGCCTGCACCGACCTCACCACCAAGCCCTGGGTGCAGGAAGCCGGCGTCGAGGTGCTCGACCAGCCCTTCTTCGCCCGCGGCAAGGTGGCCACCGCCGGCGGCTGCTTCGCTTCGCCCTACCTCGCCGCCTGGATCCTCGCCCGCAGCGAAGGCCACCAAGCCGCCGCAGCCGCCCAGCACGACGTCGCCCCGGTGGGCGAGAAGGACGCCTACGTCGCCCACGCGATGGGCGTCATCACGCCCTACATGCCTGCCGTCGACTAGAAGGAAGCAGTTGTTGAGGTGCTCCGCGTGTCCGGCCAAGCTGAACATCGTCCGTCACGCCGCCACGAGCCGCCACAGCGACGTCAGCTCCTTGAACCGCGCCGCGTGCAAAGGGTCGGACCGGTCGAAGGCCTTGCCGTGGTGCGGGCGGATGTCCAGTCGGCCGGCGACGCGCAA
>JBJOKP010000151.1:0-6101 GCA_046046045.1 Pseudomonadota bacterium
CACCCTGGCTGCGGGCCTGCCACAGGGCCGTGACGATCACGGCCGACAAGGCCGCGGCCGCCAGCAGTTGGGTAATGGGGGTGGAGAGGGAACTGGCCGCCGTGGACTTCAGCGCCAGGCGGCGCAGCACATGGCTGTCCCGTTCGAAACGACCAGCCTGCGAAACCTGGGCACCATGCAGCCGCACCATGCGCCAGGCCAGCACGTTCTCCTCCACCACATAACCCATGCGGTCCATGGCGGTCTGGCTGTCCAGGGTGAGCTTGTGGACCCGCTTGCTGAGCACGCTGATGACCAGGGCCACGGCCGGCAGTAGCACGACCACGAAGATGGTGAGCTGCCAGTTCAGCCAGAGCAGGTAGATGGCCAGGGCCACCAGGGTGAGCGAGTCCCGCAGCAGATCCAGGCACGCGCGGATGAGCAGGCTGGAACCGGTCTGCACCTCGTAGGCCACCGTGTTGATCAGGCTGCTGGCGGTGCGGCTGATGTAGAGCCGGGGATGGGCATCCAGCAGTCGCTGGAACAGGGCGCTGCGCAGGCTTTCGCTGCCGCGCAGCGCTGTCCAGGCCAGGGCATAGCTGGCGGTGAAGGTGGCCACGCCGCGGATCATGAAGGCGGTGAGCAGGGCCACCGGCACCTGCCAGAGCGGTAGCTTCAGTTGGCTGAAGCCGCGGTCGATGATCTGCTGCAGCAGCCAGGGAATCATGGGCTCGGAAGCTGCCACCAGCACCGAGGCCAGTGCCGCCACCACGAAGCCCACGCGCAGGGGCGCGAAGTAGGGCCAGATGCGCTTGAGTTGTTCGAGGAAATGCTTCATGCGGGCAGACGCGCTCCATCCAGATCGACATGGCTGGCGCGGAGCGCCCCGGCGGCGCGGCTCCACGACGACTGGATCGTGCGGGCCCTGGGCGAGCGGGCTGTCACGACAGGCCAAACCAAGATTATGGTCTGTGGCCAGGGGTGATTCCCGGCCTGACCGAACGGCCAAAAGCCCACTGGCGCAGTTGATGAGCCTGCGGGCAAGTCTTCAACAAGCACCGCGGGGGCTGGTGCGACTCACCCGGTTCACGCTATACTTTTGGGCTCGGTCGATCGCACTCGGCAACGACACTGGGTTGTTAGCTCAGTTGGTAGAGCAGCGGACTTTTAATCCGTTGGTCACAGGTTCAAGTCCTGTACAACCCACCAAAAGTCGTGCTATAGTAGCGGTCTTGACAGGGGCTCTTAGCTCAGTTGGTAGAGCAGCGGACTCTTAATCCGTTGGTCGAGTGTTCGAGTCACTCAGGGCCCACCAGCACAACGAGAAAGCGGCTTCGCAGCAATGCGAAGTCGCTTTTTTCATGTCATTGCCCCTGCTCTTGCACCGGGCGCAAGCACACGGTGTCTGGCAGGTCCAGCGACGGCAGGCCCGCTGCGTAGAGACCCGCAGAGACCGCCTACTGCAGCACCCCGCCGCGCACATCCTTGGGCGTGAGCAGGCTCACCGGCACGGCTGGCACCTGCCAGATCGCGCGGGCGTAGTCGGCAATCGAGCGATCCGACGAGAAGCCGCCCGAACGAGCCGTGTTGAGGATGGACATGCGGGTCCAGCGCTCGCGGTCGCGGTAGGCGACGTCCACCTGGGCATGGCAGTCCAGATAGCTGTCGAAATCGGCGAAGAGCAGATAGGGATCATGGTGGATGAGTCCGTCCAGCATGGGCCGGAACAGGCCGGCATCGCCGCGGCTGAAGTGGCCGCTGGCGATGAGGTCCAGCACCGCACGCAGGCGCTCGTTCCGGGCCAGCCAGTCCTGCGGGCGATAGCCTGACTTGTGCAGCGCCTCCACCTCATCCACTGTCAGGCCGAAGAGAAAGAAGTTCTCCGCACCCGCCGCCTCGCGGATCTCGACGTTGGCGCCGTCCAGCGTGCCCACGGTGAGGGCACCGTTCATCATGAACTTCATGTTGCCGGTGCCGCTGGCCTCCTTGCCCGCCGTGGAGATCTGCTCGGAGACCTCAGCGGCGGGATAGACGTCATGCCCGCTGATGACGTTGAAGTTGGGCAGGAAGACCACCTTGAGCAGGCCGCGCACGGCCGGGTCATGGTTGACCACCCCGGCCACGGCGTTGATGAGCTTGATGATGAGCTTGGCGGCCCAGTAGCCCGGCGCAGCCTTGCCGCCGAAGATGAAGGTGTGCGGTGCGATGTCCAGGTTGGGGTTGTCGCGCAGGCGGCGATAGAGATCGATCACCTGCAGCACGGCCAGGTGCTGGCGCTTGTATTCGTGGATGCGCTTGACCTGCACGTCGAAGATCGAGTCGGGGTCGAGCGAGACCCCGGTGCTGCGCAGCACCCGGGCCGCGAGCTGGCGCTTGTTCTCCAGCTTGATCTGGCGCCAGCGCTCGCGGAAGGCGGCATCCTCGATATAGGGTTCGAGCCGCGTCAGCTGGGGCAGGTCGGTGAGCCAGCCCGGGCCTATGCTTTCGTCGATCAGTGCCGCCAAGCGCGGGTTGGACAGGGCCATGAAGCGCCGCGGCGTCACCCCGTTGGTGACGTTGGTGAACTTCTCCGGCCACAGGCCATGGAAGTCGGCCAGCACGTCCTTCTTCAGCAGGTCGGAATGCAGTTCGGCCACGCCGTTGATGGTGTGGCTGCCCACGCAGGCCAGGTGGGCCATGCGCACGTAGCGCTCGCCGTGTTCATCGATGAGGGACAGGCGCGCCAGCATGCCGTCATCGCCCGGGTAGCGCTGCCGCACCTCGGCCAGGAAGCGCGCATTGATCTCCAGGATGATTTCCAGGTGGCGCGGCAGCACGCTGCCAAAGAGCGGCAGCGGCCAGCGCTCCAGCGCCTCGGGCAGCAGGGTGTGGTTGGTGTAGCCGAAGGTGCGGCGGGTGATGGCCCAGGCCTCGTCCCACTCCATGTGCTGCTCGTCCACCAGCAGGCGCATCAGCTCGGCCACGGCCACCGCGGGGTGGGTGTCGTTGAGCTGGATGGCGAACTTCTCGTGGAAGCGGTCCAGCGGCAGGCGCTGGGTGCGCATGATGCGCAGCATGTCCTGCAGCGAGGCGCTGACGAAGAAGTACTGCTGTTCCAGGCGCAGCTGCTTGCCCTGCAGGGTCTCGTCGTTGGGGTAGAGGATCTTGGTGATGTTCTCCAGCACCGTCTTGCCGTTGACGGCGCCGAAGTAGTCGCCACGGTTGAAGGAGTCGAGGTCGAAGGCCTCGGGCGCCTCGGCCCGCCACAGGCGCAGGGTATTGGCGGTGTGGGTCGCGCAGCCGAGGATGGGCGTGTCGTAGGGAATGGCATTGACCGTGCGGTCCGCCACCCAGCGCACGCGCTCGCGGCCGTCGTCGCCGCTGCTGCGCTCGGTGTGGCCGCCGAGCTTGACGCTGGCCGTCCATTCGGGCCGCATCAGCTCCCAGGGGTTGTGATAGCGCAGCCAGCGGTCTGTCTTCTCGACCTGCCAGCCGTCCTTGATCTCCTGCTGGAAGATGCCGTGTTCGTAGCGGATGCCGTAGCCCAGCGAGGGGATGCCCAGGGTGGCCATCGAATCGATGTAGCAGGCCGCCAGGCGGCCCAGGCCGCCGTTGCCCAGGCCGGGCTCGACCTCGGCGGCGAGCAGCTCGTGCAGGTCCAGACCCAGCTCGGCCATGGCCTGCTCAGCCTCGCCCATGATGCCCAGGTTGATGAGGTTGTTGCCCAGGTGCGGGCCCATCAGGAACTCGGCCGAAAGATAGGCCACCGTGCGGGCGCCCTGCTTCGTGTACGCCGCCGCCGTGCTGATCCAGCGCTGCAGCAGGCGGTCGCGCACCACATGGGCCAGGGCCAGATGGTAGTCGGTGCGGGTGGCCAGGGCCGGGAACTTGCCCTGCACGCAGAAGAGGTTGTCGAGGAAGGCCCGCTTGAGTGCATCGGCGCTCATGCCGGTGCGGCCCTCCTCGTCCTGGTGCAGCGGCGAGGCGGGCAAGGCTCGTGTGACTCGGGGTGGGGTCGGGGTGTCGCTCAAGGGCGCTCTCCTTCAGGCGGGCTGGCAGGTATGGCCCAGTTCCGCAAGAAGCGCGCCGCGCCCGCAGGCATAGGCGCCCTTCCTCCGCGCTTCACTCGCCCGGCCGTGCCGCGCCCTGATAATCCGCGCCGCCATGAATCCCCTGCTCGCCAAGCTCCAGCCCTATCCCTTCGAACGCCTGCGCGGCCTGTTCAAGGATGTCACGCCCAACCCGGCCTACACCCCCATCAGCCTGGGCATCGGCGAGCCCAAACATGCCACGCCAGAGTTCCTGAAGGAGAAGCTGCGCACATCTCTGGACGGGCTGATGGCCTATCCGCCCACGCTGGGTGAGGCCGCCTTCCGCGCCAGCTGCGCCGGCTGGATGCAGCGCCGCTATGGCGTGAGCCTGGACGCCGCCACCCAGATCCTGCCGGTCAACGGCACGCGCGAGGCCCTGTTCTCCCTGGCCCAGGCCGTGATCGACCCCACGCGCGACCTTGCGGCCGGCGGCCCGGTGGTCGTCTGCCCCAATCCCTTCTATCAGATCTACGAAGGCGCAGCCCTGCTGGGCGGGGCCACGCCGGTCTTCGTCAACAGCGACCCGGCGCGCAACTTCGCGGTCGACTGGTCGCAGGTGGACGAGGCCACCTGGGCGCGCACCCAGCTGGTCTATGTCTGCTCGCCCGGCAACCCCACCGGCGCGGTGGTGGGCCTTGCGGAATGGGCGAAGCTCTTCGAACTGTCCGACCGCCACGGCTTCGTCATCGCCTCGGACGAGTGCTACTCCGAGATCTACTTCCGCGACGAACCGCCGCTGGGCGGCCTGGAAGCCGCGATGAAGCTGGGCCGCACGGACTTCCGCCGCCTCATCGCCCTCACCAGCCTGTCCAAGCGCAGCAATGTGCCGGGGCTGCGCTCGGGCTTCGTGGCAGGAGACGCCGCGCTGATCAAGCCCTTCCTGCTCTACCGCACCTACCACGGCAGCGCCATGGCCCTGCCAGTGCAGCAGGCCAGCATCACCGCCTGGGACGACGAGTCCCATGTGGTGGCCAACCGCGAGCAGTACCGCCGCAAGTTCGCCCAGGTCACGCCCCTGCTGGCCGAGGTGATGGACGTGGCCCTGCCCGACGCCGCCTTCTACCTCTGGGCCGGCGTGCCCGCTGATGTCTGCGGCGGCTCGGACACCACCTTCACCCGCGAACTGCTCGCTCAATACAATGTGACCGTGCTGCCGGGCAGCTATCTGGCCCGCGAGGCCCATGGCGTCAACCCCGGCGCCGGCCGGGTGCGCATGGCCCTGGTGGCCGAGGTGGATGAATGCCTGGAGGCGGCCCGTCGCATCGCCGCCTTCGTGCGTGCTCAGCGCGGTCGCTGAGCCATTGTCTTTCCGGCACCGCGGCGCACAGCCGCCCCTGCGTCATCCAGGCCTCGCAGGCCCCTGGACCCCGGGGCCGGGCTAGGCGCAAGCTGCCGCGCCTTGTTGCCGCGCCCTTTTTGCCGTCCCGACCCCCATCCCGGTTTCCGTCCCTTCTTCCCCTTCCTTCCACTTTGAGAGTGTTTCCCACCATGGCCGACCTTGCTGCCCTCCAATCCATCATCGACCTGGCCTGGGAAGGCCGCACCAACCTCAAGCCCGGCAACGCACCTGAAGTCTCGACCGCTGTCGACCAGGTCATCGCCGAGCTGAATGCCGGCCGCCTGCGCGTGGCCGAGCGCCAGGGCGTGGGCCAGTGGACGGTGAACCAGTGGGTCAAGAAGGCCGTGCTGCTGTCCTTCCGCCTGACCGACAACGAACTGGTGCAGGCCGGCGAGCTGCAGTTTTTCGACAAGGTGAAGACCAAGTTCTCCAAGGTGGGTGAAGACGCCATGCGCGCCAGCGGCGTGCGCGTGGTGCCGCCGGCCGTGGCCCGCCGCGGCAGCTACCTGGCCAGGAACGTGGTGCTCATGCCCAGCTACGTGAACATCGGCGCCTATGTGGACGAGGCCACCATGGTCGACACCTGGGCCACCGTGGGCAGCTGCGCCCAGATCGGCAAGAACGTGCACCTGAGCGGTGGCGTGGGCATCGGCGGCGTGCTGGAGCCGCTGCAGGCCAACCCGACCATCATCGAGGACAACTGCTTCATCGGC
>JBJOKP010000152.1:0-6097 GCA_046046045.1 Pseudomonadota bacterium
GTGGCGGCCCCAGAAGTCCAGCTCCCAGCTGGCGCCCAGCATGACGTCGCCGCTGGACCTCACCGTGCCGGCGATGGGTGGCGGCACCAGGCCCTTGGCGCTGTAGCGCTGCAGGGTGGCCTCGGCGCTCAGTCCGGCCTGCATCTGCCCGGCCGAGCCGGCCAGGGCGCTGGCCACGCGGGCCTGCTCCAGCCGGGCGGCGGCCAGGGCCAGGCGGGGCTGGCCGGCCAGGGCCTGCTCGACCAGCGCATCCAGGCGGGCATCGCCCAGGCGGCGCCACCAGTCGGGCGCGGGCACATCGTCGGCCGGCGTGGGGGCCGCCGCCAGGCCCAGGGCCTGGGCCTGGACAGGCGCGGCGGCCGGAGCCAGGGGAGCCAGCGGCTGGGGCTGGGCACAGCCCGCCAGCTGGGCGGCGATCCCGGCCAGCAGCAGCGCAGCCACCCACTGCGCAGCGCGGGCCGGGCGGGTCATTCGTGCCGACCGTCGGGCGGTGGGGGGAGGTGGCTGCCGGGCCGCGCAGGGCTGGGCCGGGCCGGTCGCCCCGGGCGCCAGCGGGGTGAGCCGGGGGCCTGCGGGCGGGGGCGGTGGACGTCTCATCGTCGTCGTCTCGCGGATGCCGTGCGGGGTGGGCCACCGGCATCGGTGGGTGTGTGCGGAAAGGGGACGAGTATCGTCGTTTGATGATCTAAGTTGCAGTCCCGGGTTTGACCGCGGCGGCCGGGCCAGGGCGTGGCGCGGGCGACCGGCAGGCCGGCCGCCGACTGCCTACACTGCGCGCCGCCGCACGGGGCCACCGGCCCCTTTCCCTATCCCGTCTGCCATCGACGCCACCTCGAGCCGCTCCGCCATGTCTGCCTCCTCCCGCCGCGCGGCCACCGCCGCCACGACCGGCGCCCCGGCCGAGGGCGCGGCTTCCGGTGGCGCCCAGCGCGCCACCGCGCCGGTGCATTCCCTGCGCGGCCTGCTGCCCTTCCTCAAGCCCTACCGCGGCCGCATCGCCCTGGCCCTGCTTTTCCTGGTGCTGGCCGCCATCACCACCCTGGTGGTGCCGCTTTCGCTGCGCGGGCTGATCGATGGTGGCGTGATGGGGAGTGGGGGCAGCGGCGGGGGCGCCAACCCCGCCGCCACCGGCGAGCGGCTGATGATGCTGCGCGAGCACTTCCTCGAACTCTTCGGCGTGGGCGTGGCCCTGGGCCTGTTCTCCGCCCTGCGCTTCTATTCGGTCACCTGGCTGGGCGAACGCATCACGGCCGACCTGCGCAGCGCCGTCTACGCCCATGTGCTGCGCCAGAGCCCGCAGTTCTTCGAGACCACCGCCACCGGCGAGGTGCTCTCGCGCCTGACCACCGACACCACCCTGGTGCAGACCGTCGTCGGCTCCAGCTTCTCGCTGGGCCTGCGCAATGGCGTGATGGGCCTGGGCGCCCTGCTCATGCTGGTCGTCACCAATCCCTATGTGATGACCCAGGTGCTGGGCATCCTGGTGCTGGTGGTGGCGCCCTCCATCTACTTCGGCCGCCGCGTGCGCAAGCTCTCGCGCGCCAGCCAGGACCGCATCGCCGACACCAGCGCCATCGCCGCCGAGGTGCTCAACGCCATCCCGGTGGTGCAGGGCCATGTGCAGGAAGGGCGCGAGGCGCGCCGTTATGGCGAAGCTGCCGAGGCCGCCTTCGACACCGCGCGGCGCCGCACCCGGGTGCGCGCCACGCTGGTGGCCTTCATCATCAGCGCCACCTTCGGCGCCCTGCTCTGGGGCCTGTACCAGGGCACGCAGGCGGTGATGGAGGGCCACATCAGCGCCGGCCACCTGGGCCAGACGGTGGTCTACGTCATCCTGCTGGTGGGTTCGGTGGCGGTGCTGAGCGAGGTGTGGGGCGACATGCTGCGCGCTGCCGGGGCGACCGAGCGGCTGATGGAGTTGCTGGCCACCGTCTCGCCGGTGGCCGAGCCGGCCCGGCCCCTGGCCCTGCCGCCGGTGCGTCCCGGCCAGGGTGCGGCCCTGCGTTTTGACGGCGTGACCTTCCACTACCCCTCGCGCCCGCAGCAGGCCGCGCTGCAGGACTTCCGCCTCGACGTGCAGCCCGGCGAGACCGTGGCCCTGGTGGGCCCGAGCGGCGCGGGCAAGAGCACGGTCTTCCAGCTGCTGCTGCGCTTCTACGACGCCCAGGCCGGCCGCATCACGCTGGACGGCCAGGCCATCGACGCCATCGCCCTGGCCGAGCTGCGCGGCCGCATCGGCCTGGTGCCGCAGGAAAGCGTCATCTTCTCCACCAGCGCGCTGGAGAACATCCGCTACGCCCGGCCCGAGGCCAGCGAGGCCGAGGTCATCGCCGCAGCCCGGGCGGCCCATGCGCATGACTTCATCCTCGCCCTGCCCGAGGGCTACCAGAGCTTCCTCGGTGAACGCGGCGTGCGGCTCTCGGGCGGGCAGCGCCAGCGCATCGCCATCGCCCGCGCCATGCTCAAGAACCCGCCGGTGCTGCTGCTGGACGAAGCCACCAGCGCCCTGGACGCCGAAAGCGAACGCCATGTGCAGGCCGCCCTCGAGGAGGCCATGCGCAACCGCACCACCCTGGTCATCGCCCACCGCCTGGCCACGGTGCAGAAGGCCGACCGCATCGTCGTGATCGACGGCGGCCGCATCGTCGAGCAGGGCCGCCATGCCGAGCTGGTCGAGGCCGGCGGCCTCTACGCCCGCCTGGCAGCCATGCAGTTCAACCTGGACGACCGGGCCGCCGAGGCGACGAACTGAGGCGATAGGGGCGACAGGTTCGACACCTTTGTGCACGCCGGCTTCACCGGCCGCCCCAAGACGCAACCGCATGGCAATGAAGGCGGGTCGGCGCGGCCGCCGGACGGCTGACATGCCAGCAGGGTCAAGGCGGGCGGCGCAAGCTGGCCGTCCCTTGACTGGCAATGGAGCTTCCATGTCCGCCTCACCCCTCCTGGATGCCGATCCCCTGCACCGTCCGGCCCTGGCGAGCTTTCGCCTTGCGCCCGGCCTGCCCCTGGCCCAGCCGGTGCAGCTCAGGCAGCCGGCCGTGACCCTGGCCGCGCCGGCGCGCCAGGTGATGACCGACCTCACCCTGGTGCGGGCCGCCACCGTGCCGCCGGGCACCGGCCTGCGCCAAGCCGAACAGACCATGATCTTCCAGGGCGTGCGTCTGCTCTTCGTCACCGAGGATACCCAGGGCCGCGTCATCGGCCTGCTCAGCCATGCCGACCTGCACGGCGACCGCCTGGTGCGTGCCACCCACGACCGCCAGCAGCACTACGACGAACTCGTCGTGGCCGACGTGATGAGCCCGCTCGACACCCTGGACGCGCTGGACCATGACAGCCTGCGCCATGCCACTGTCGGCCAGGTGGTCGAGGCCCTGCAGCGCTGCGGCCGCAGCCACCTGCTGGTTGTCCAGGCCGCCACTGCCAGAAGCCCGCAGCGCCTGCGCGGCCTGATCTCGCGCAGCCAGGTCGAGCGCCAGCTCGGCCAGGCCCTGGGTGGCGCCGTGCCCCTGGCCGAGACCTTCGCGGAACTGGAAGCGGCGCTGGCCTGAGCGGCGCCGGCCTCGCTCCCGCCTCATCCCGCGGCGCGGGGCCCGGTCGATAATGGCCGGCATGAAAATGCGCGCTGCGGTTGTCCCGACCTCGATCCCGGCCCATCCAGCGGGCCAGGGCCTGCCGGCAGGGGCCGGGCGTCGCGGCAAGGTCGGGTCCCGGGTCGCGTCGGGCCTGGTCGTGGCACTGCTGGCCGCCTGCGCCAGCGCCGCCGAGGTAACGGAGCCCCAGGCCGTGACCGCCCGGGCCGAGGCGGTGTTCCGCAGCGCCGACTGGCAGCGCATGGAGGACCTGGTGGCCCGCCATGCCCGCGAGGTGGTGGAGCCCGCCCGCCTGCGCCAGCACTGCCTCGTCGCCCTGGGTGAACTGCCCCGGCTGATGCGGCCCGGAACGCCCCTGCAGGAAAAGCCCTATCCGGCCACGCCCGAGGGGGATGTCGAGACCTGCCTGCGCCACGCCCTGAGCCAGGTGGACAGTTCCCGCTACACGGACCGGGCCGAGCAGCGCCAGCGGCGTGCAGAAGCGGCCGACCGCTGGATCGGCATCGGTGTGGAGATCCTCGACCATCTGCGCCCCCGCGGACCGTATACGGTGGCGCCGATCGGGGGCAGCCCGGCCGAACGCGGCGGGCTGCAGCGTGGCGACCGCATCGTCAGCATCAACGACCAGGCCACGGCGGACATGGACAGCCCGACCTTTGCATCGCGGCTGCGGGGGCCCGAGGCGAGCACGGTGAGGGTCGGCGTCGAGCGCCCGGGGCAGGGCGAGGTTCAGACGCTGACGCTCACCCGGGCCCGCATCCGCGTGCAGTTGGTCCGGGCCGCCTGGGTGGGCCCGGGGCTGGCGTATCTGCGCCTGTCCATGTTCCGCGAGGGCGTCCGTGACCAGGCCCTGGCCGCGATGGCCACCCTGCTGGAGCGCGATCCCGCCCGGGCCGGGTCCGCCCCCGTGCCGCAAGGCCTGGTGATCGACCTGCGCAACTGCCCCGGGGGGCTGCTCGACAGCCTGCCGGACCTGGCCAGCCTCTTCCTGCCGCCAGGCCGCCCGGTGGCGCGCGTGGTCGCGCGTGATCCGGCCTACCAGCAGTCGCTGCAGACCCGGGCCTTGCCGGACCACAGCCGGCGCCAGGTGGCGGCCGCGCTGCAGGATCTGCCCCTGGCCGTGCTGGTCGACGAGCGCACGGCCTCCGGTGCCGAGGCCCTGGCCGCCCTGCTGCGCCAGGAGCGCCAGGCCCTGATCGTCGGCCAGACCACGTTCGGCCAGGCCGAGGTGCGGTCCGAGTTCAGCCTGGGGGCCCTCAGCGGCATGACGCTCACTGTTGCCCGCCTGCACCTGCCCGGCGGGATGAGCTGGCAGGACACGGGCGTGGCGCCGGACCGGGTGGTGGCCGATGGCCGCCCCCCGGCGGATCAGGCGGGGCGCGAGCCCGATCCCGAGCGGGACCCGATGCTGGCCGCGGCCCTGGCCGGCCTGCTCGCCCAGTCGCGGGGGACCACCCCCTAGGCGCTGGTGCCCGGCGGGCCCGGCAGGCCTGCGCGGATGCTGCAGGCCGGCGGGCTGTGGCGCCATACTGCGGGCCTGGCTTGGATCGACCGATGAAACAGTACCTTGACCTCGTCCGCACCGTGCTCGACCAGGGCAGCTGGCAGGAGAACCGCACGGGCGTGCGCACCATCAGCCTGCCCGGCCTGGCCATGCGCTTCGACCTGCAGGCCGGCTTCCCGGCCGTCACCACCAAGAAGCTGGCCTTCAAGAGCGCCATCGGCGAGCTGGTCGGCTTCCTGCGCGGCAGCCGCAACGCGGCCGAGTTCCGCGCCTTGGGCTGCAAGGTCTGGGATGCCAATGCCAACGACAACGTCGCCTGGCTGGCCAATCCCTACCGCGAGGGCGAGGACGACCTGGGCCCCATCTACGGCGTGCAGTGGCGCGCCTGGCCGGCCTACAAGCTGCTGCCCGAGGCCGAGGTGGGCCGCATGGAATCCGCCGTCGCGGCCGGCTACACCGCCATCGCCCGTTGCAGCGACGAGCAGGGCCGCCCGGCCGTGCTGTTCTACAAGGCGGTGGACCAGCTGCGCCGCTGCCTGGACACCATCATCGAGCGGCCCAGCGACCGGCGCATCCTCTTCCACGGCTGGAACTGGGCCCAGCTCGACGAGATGGCCCTGCCGCCCTGCCACCTGCTCTACCAGTTCCTGCCCAACCCGGCGCAGAAGGAGATCAGCCTGGCGCTCTACATCCGCAGCAACGACCTGGGCCTGGGCGCACCCTTCAACCTCACCGAAGGTGCGGCCCTGCTGCACCTGGTGGGCAGGCTGACCGGCTATACCCCGCGCTGGTTCAGCTACTTCATCGGCGACGCCCACATCTACGAAAACCACCTGCCCATGCTCAAGGAGCAACTGCGCCGCGAGCCCTATCGTCCGCCCATCCTGCAGATCGCCGACCGGATACCCGAATACAGCCGCACCGGCCAGTACGAGCCCGAGTGGCTGGAGAAGATCGAGCCGGGCGACTTTCAGCTCATCGACTATTTCCACCACCC